>JAGREB010000048.1 GCA_020446775.1 Paracoccaceae bacterium | reverse complement strand
TTCGATGCGGTGCTGATCAAGGACAACCACATCGCGGCGGTCGGCGGCGTTGCAGCCGCAGTCAAAGCTGCCAAGACTGCGGTCGGACACATGGTCAAGATCGAGATCGAAGTCGATACGCTCGCCCAGCTTGAAGATGCCCTGTCGGCTGGCGCCGACGTCCTGTTGCTCGACAATATGCCGCCGTCCACGTTGAAACAAGCCGTCGAAATGGTCGCGGGACGGGCGGTTACCGAGGCCTCGGGTTCGATTACGGCGGCGACCGCGGCGGCCGTCGCTGAAACCGGGGTCGATTTGATATCAGTCGGCTGGATCACGCACTCCGCGCCCTGCCTCGATGTCGGATTGGATTTTTCCGCCTAGGTCCTCACGTATACAGCGCAAACAAAAACCCCGGCCCTTGCGGACCGGGGTCATTGTTATCGGTCTCTAAGAATTACCGTTTAATCGACAGCAGTTCGTCGAGCATTTGGTCGGAGGTCGTAATGACCTTGGCCGCCGACGAGTAAGCGCGCTGCGTGGTGATCATACGCGTGAATTCCTCTCCGAGGTCGACGGTCGAGGCTTCCAGCGCTGCCGAGTTGACCTGACCGGCACCGGCGTCGCCGCCTTCGCGCAGTGTCGCGTTGCCGGAGAAGTCGGTCGCGATCCACGTATTACCCGACAGCGACTGCAACCCGTTCGGATTGGTGAAGGTCGCGACCGGGATCATGAACACCGGCCGCGTGACACCGTTATCGAACAACGCCGTCACGATGCCGTCGGTCCCAATCGAAACACCGGCGAAGTTGCCGAATTTCGCGCCGTTTTGCTGCAGGTAGTTCAGCTGGAAGCTGCCCGACAGCTGGGTAATGCCATCCGGCGTATTGTAGTTGCCGAAGAAGACCTGGATCGGCGGGCTGTTGGTGTTGCCCGAGACCATGTTTTCGGCGCCGTTTGCCCAAACGATTTCCACGGTATGTTGCGGAGAGGGCGCCTGCGTCGAGTCGCGATTGAAGAACTCGTTCGGCGTGCCGTTGCCGGCAAACTCGATCGAAGGCGACAACAGCGAGCTTGTCGAATTGCTATACCAGCCGTAGGTCTGGCTGAGACCGGGCACCGAGTACGTGGTGCTGTTGCCCTGGTAAGTGACTTGCAAACCGTTGTTGTCGCGAACGTCGGCTGTGAAAACCAGCGCGCCGTCATCGATGTTTTCAAACGTCAAGCCGTTTTCACCCGGAATACGGCGCGCCCAGTTGCCTGGGGGTGTAACCGCAGTGCCGAACACGGCCGCATCGGTCATGAACGTGTTCACGCGCGAGGCCAATTCGTCGAGAATTTGGCTTAACGTGCGCCCGGTCGTATCGACGTTCAATGCGCTGTCGCCGCCGCCGGCTACGAAGGTTGTATCGTCGGCTGCGTTTGAGATCGTAATCGCAACGGTTTCGCCGTTGACCGAGAAGTTCAAAGTGCCGGTCAGGGGCGAGCTGAACTGATCGATGAAATCCAGGCGTCCGGCCGAGAAGTGGACTTCGCCGTTCTGGGTTTTCTGGGTCAGAACAGCCGACTGCGCCGGTTGCTCGACCGATGTCCGCCACTCGTTCTGACCGGTCTTGGTGTAGACGTAGGTCAGATTGTGCGGGTTACCCAAGCTGTCGAAGATCAATCCGTTGACACGGTGCTGATCGTTGATGGCCGCCTCGGCCGGCAGGTTGGCGCCGACGGACAGCGTCGTCGTCGGCGAAGCCGTACCGCCGATCGTCTGCAAGTTCAGCGGGCGCAGATTGCGGTTATCGATGACGTTGTCGTTAATGAGGACGCGATCGCCGTTTTCGTCGATGTACGCCTTCATGAAGATGTTGTTGCCGACAGCCACCTGGTTCGCGCCGAGCGTGCCGTCGAAGAAAGTTAGCGGCCAGCCTTGCAGGTACGATCCGCCGACGTTCTGCAGATAGCCTTCACGGTCGACCTTGAACGAGCCCGCCCGCGTGAACGTGTAGGTATCGCCTGAGGCGGGGTCCGCCGCCTGGTTGGTGACGAAGAAGCCCTGACCCGAGATCGCGATGTCCGTCGAAGACGTGCTGGCTTGCAACAAACCCTGCAAATCGACCGACTGGCGCGGCGACGATTGAACGCCGCCTGGCGAGTATTGGGTCAACGAAACCTGGGCGGTGATCAAGGTCTTGAAATTGACCTTGGTGCCTTTGTAACCGATCGTATTGACGTTGGTCACGTTATCGGCAATCGCACCCATGGCGCTAGACTGCGCAAGCAGCCCCGAAACGCCTGAGAATAGTGCACCGAACAGCGACATCTTCCGTCTCCTTTTCTTTTGCGTCCCGGCCTTCCGTATGGGGGTCGGTCGGACCCGGGGGCAGTCTCACATTGTCCCGTCGAGAGTTAATATCTGGCTAACTTCCCGCTCATGAACTCGATACCGACAACACCTCGGTCAACGGGATGCCCAAGGTGTCGACAACCAGCATGATCTGGTCGTTCGCGTTGGTGACGCCCGTGACCTTGCCGAACGCCGTGGTCCAGGTGTCGATGGGTTCGTTTTGTCCGTTCAGCGCGGTCACTTCGGCGCTGTAAATGCCGTCCGGTTGCTGAACGCCATAGGTATCCTTGCCATCCCATTCGAAGGCATGGACACCTTTCGACTTGTCGGCGACCGCCGAGTACACGATGTCGCCGGCTTCGTTGCGGATCAGCAGGGTCGCATTGGCAGCATCGTCTGCCAGGCCGTACGCAATTTTGCTGGAGCCCTGTTGCAGCGGGAACGATTTCGACAGCGCTTCAATGGTCTTGCCGATGTAGTTGGTCGCGTTGGTGGTGATGGACTGCTGGGTCAGGTCGATCAGGCTGGTCAGGTTTTCATTGGCGTTAATCTGCTGTTCGACTTGCGCAAAGCTGACCAACTGGTTGGTGAATTCGGTCGAGTCCATCGGCGATAGCGGGTCTTGGTTCTTGAGCTGAGACGTCAACAGCGTCAGGAACGAATCCAGGTCCTTCGCCAACTTGTTGCGCGACGAATCGGTCTTCGACAGAACCGGGTTCGTCAAATTTTCTGCGGAAGTGATATCCGTAACGGCCATGTCGAGTACTCCGCGGCGCTCAGACGTAAGTGTCGACGCCGCCGCGCTGGCGGGCCGCACCTTCGTAATCGAACGTCATCTGATCTTCTGCTTCCTCGCCGCCGTTCGCCGCCGAGCTCGATTCGCCGCCATCTTGCGATCCGCGGGTATCGTCTCCATCGGCCGACAGCCGCTCGCTGTCGTCGCCGCGCAAGTTGAATTCGAGATCGTCGGCGCTGGCGCGCAGGCCGGCGTCTTGCAACGTGCGTTCCAGACCGCGCGCGTCTTTTTGCAGCATGTCGAGAGTCGACGGGTTGTCCGCCGCGATCGTCGCCTTGACGCGGCCGTCCTGGAACATTTCGAGTTTGATTTCGATCCGCCCGAGTTCGGCCGGCTTGAGGTGAATGGTTACGCGGTCGAGGCCTGCTTTGGCGGCGCGCGTAATATGCACTTTGATCTGTTCGATCACCTGTTGTTGTGTCTGCGGCGCGGCTTGAGCGGGCGCCTGCGTATTCGACGCCGAAGACGCGTTTTGGCTCATCAAGCCGGCAAACGTATTGCCGCTCGACTGTCCGCCTGAATTCTGTGGCGAAGACTGCGCCGGCATCTCGAGCGCTTTTGTCGCCGGTCCGCCGTCGAAGCGGACGCTGCCCGTTGTCGGTGTATTCGTGTTGGCCGCCGATGATTGACCTTGGAGGGCGGTTTGCAGCGCGCCGGTGTTCGCAACGTTGGTTTGGTCGGCGCGCGCGGCGCCGTCGCCGGTGCCGGTTTGCCCGTTGGCCAGGCTTTCGCCTTGCACGGCCGCCGGATTGTAGCCGACGAAATGATTAAACGGATTGGCCGACAGCGGCATGCTCGCGGCAAGGCGGCCGTCGACGATCACGTTGATCTTCACCTTGGCGCCGCCATCGAGCGTTTGCGCGATTTGCGCGGCTTGCCGGGTCGCTTCGGACGACCGAACTTCGAGTCCGGCATCTGCGTCCGCGGTTTCCGCGATCGTTTGATTGGCTGCTGTGCCCTGGGCCGCTGCGTTTTGCGCCTGTGTTGCGGCTGCGCCGTTTGTAAGCGGGCGCAACGCGTTAACCATGTCCCGGAAGATACCGGTCAACACCGATTCATCGTCGGCCGCCGAAGCATCGGCGTCCGTCAATCCCGCCGCCGTTGCCAGCAAAGCGTTCGAAAGGTCGTCCCCGGTCGACGCGCCAAGCGCTCCGGATTGATCCTGGAGATCGATCAGGGCCGCGTTGAACGCGTCCTGAAGGGCTTTGGCGAACGCCGGATCCTGCGACGCGGCCGCCAACAACGTATCGACATCGACAACGGCGATCTGGGCGGTTTCGCCCGTCGGCAACTGCACAAGAATCTCGAATTGGACTTCAACGGTTTCGGCGACGCCGTCGGTGGCGACCGCTGCGGTCGCGGTAGCCGCATCGATTTCGGAATCCACTCCATCATCGGTTTTCGCGGCTTTGTCGTTTTCGTTGCGCGGCTTTTCGGCCGCAGCCGGTTCGTCGCTATCGTCGGTCCGATCGGTTTGGCGGTCATCCTGACGCGGCCGCTCGATATCGGCTTTCGACCTCGTCGGCTCAGCGTCGGGGTGCGTCTCACGCACCCGGGCTAATTGGCTCTCGATCGTCGCCAATCCGGTATCGGCGGAAAAACGGAACCCTGCCGAGCGCATCAGAGCGGCGAACGCTTCTGCGGCATTGCCTTTGCCGTCAGTCGATAATGCAATCGTGACGACGTTTGCCGACGTTTTTTGAGCCGTGATCGAATTCAGTTCCATGTACCCGCTCCAGACAATAGGCGTGGTTCGACACGCAAAGCCGTCGATTACCATGCAAGCGGCGGGCCAACTGGCGGACTATTATAACTATTTGATTTTATTTAATTAAAATCAGATCTTGGGGGCCTGGGCTGGCGGCTTTGCCATCCATGCGGCAGGTTTTGCCGAGTACGGGCAGGCAATGCTTGCCCGGTTGACCCAATCAGGCGGTCAGATTGAAGCGCAGGAACGGGCTTCGTACGAAGCCGGCAAACGCGTTGATATAGTTTTGTTGTTGCTGCGACAGATTGTCGAGATTTGTTTGCATCGCGAAAATCTGCTGCGCGGTCGTGACTTGCAGCTGTTCGGTCTCGTCCAGCTGCTCGGTAAGTGCCGCGACCTTGTCCTTGGACAGGCGGTCCAATTCTTCGTCGATCTTGCGCGAATCCGTCGCCACCAAACCGGCCGCTTTTTGAAGTATGCTTTCGCGCGAGGTGAGTTCTATTTCAGCCTTTTCGATGGCGTCGAACGCTTGCTGACGTCCGGTCGATGTGGTCAGGCCGTCGTAAAACCACGATCCAAACAGGCCGTTTCCTTCCTGCTCCAGGGTCCCGGTTACGGTTTCGGCCGGTTGGCTGGGGTCGAACGTGACGTCCAAGGTAATGGCGCCGGTCGTCGAATCATAACTCACCAGCGTCACTGCGTTACGCAACGACGACGTCTTGTCCGCTTCGGTCCCGTCGCTCAGCGTCGTCTTTTGGACTTCGCCTTGCAGTTCGGAATACTGGGTCAACGAATCTGCGCCGAGGTCGGGAACCCAATAGGTTCCATCGTTGGCGTGGATGCGCCAGTCGTGGCCAATGTAGGTGCCCTGAAGTTCGGTGACTTTGAGGGCGAGGTCGGCGCGGTATTCGATCGTGTGTGGCGAGAAATCGACACGGTTGATGTATCCGACCAAATTGAACGCCGGTCCTCCGGTGTCCGCTTCGCCGTTGATCTGGGCGATTTTGGCGTCGAATTCGCCCGCGCGAAGTTCGGGGTCTTCGCCGGTTTCGCCGGCAAGGGCGATCGTATTGCGCAAATCCAACAAGTAATTCCGGATAGTTTGGATGCTTTCGAAACCGCTTTCGACCGCGATTTTCGCGTTATTGATTTGCGCTTTGACCGCGATATACCGCTCGTTTTGAGCGTCGATAGCCTCTGATCTCGCCTGCGCTTTGCTGTCGATCGCGTTTTTCTCTTCGCTGAAACGCTCGGACGCGGCGGCACGAATCTGATCGAACAACAGCGTTTGCCCGTTCCCAATCGAAGGGAACAGGCCTGAGCTTTGTCCATATGCTTGCAAAATGCCGACCAAGCGGGGTCTCCAACCGGGGTTCTGCCCGAAACGGCGCTTCGCCTTTGCGAAGTGCGGTCACCTCGGCTTTTTGATGCCTGCGGGCGACCGGACCTATCTACCATTACGCGCAGAGTTTTCCAAGTTCGCAGCCTAGGACGCAGCCGGTGACCAATCTGTTAACGACCGTATGATATCGGTAAACACTTGATCCCAAACACCTTTCTCGTTTTGACGGAATAGGCGTACGCATTTGTACCAAGGCGAATCGCTTCGCCCTAAAAGCCAGCGGTAGTCGGGCATATAAGGAAGCATGACCCAGGTCGGGATGCCCATGGATGCAGCCAAGTGCATCACGGCGGTATCGACGCCGACGACGAGGTCGAGTTGCGCGATAAGCCCGGCGGTATCGAGGAAATCCCCGACGTTTCCGTCCGCGTTATAAATCAGGCGTGGATGTGCCCAATCACCCAGGTCCTGCGCCCGCGGTCCGACCTGCAAACTGACGAAATCGGCGTCAACCGATCCGATCAACGATTTGAAATGCGCGACATCGCAATTTCGTTGCCGGTCGATCTTGTTGTCGGGGCTGCCTGCCCAAACGATACCGATCCGCGGCCGGCCACCATGATTCGGGAGTCGAATTTTTGAGTCTGGCACAGGACGTGGAACATATGCTTTCGGATACGGGACCGTGTCGGGCGTCGTTTGAAAAATTAGCGGTAAACTCATCACGGCAACCTGCGCGTCGGCGCGCGGCAGCGTTTTCTCATCCGACGCGGCCACGGCGTCGATTTCAGGAATGGTTCGAACAAGCCGCAGCAGTGGACGCGGACAGACAAGCACGACGGACGAAACCCGGCGTTTGGCGAGGAGCGCGTATCGCGCAAATTGGATGCAGTCGCCAAAACCCTGCTCGGCGTAGATCAGGAGCGTTCCTCCGGGCATATCCGCGCCATCCCATTCCGGCAAATCCGTGGATGGCCTGCGGCTTGTAAAGGTCGGTAATTTCCAGCGCCACTCGTATTCCTGCCATCCCTCCTGCCATGAACCTGTGAGTAGGAGCACCCAAGCAAGATCGTAATGGGTTTCCGGTACATCGGGCCTAAGCGATATGGCTTTGCGATAATACCGCTCCGCGTCGTCCGTGTGGCCGACAGCCAAGGTCGCGACCCCGAGATTGGTGAGCGAATCCCATCGGTCTGGGTCCCGCGCCACGACCCACTCCAGCAACGGTATCGCTTCGTCTTGGCGTTCGGCCCGGATCAGGTGGGCGGCGAGATTGTGGCGGGCGTCGCGCAATTCCGGATCGATTTCGACCGCGCGCCGGAGGTGGTGCTCGGCTTTGGCCGTTTCGCCGGCGAGGTCGTAGGCGTTACCCAAGTTCGCATGAAGCAGCGCGGTGTCCGGCGCATTCGCCAGCGCCTTTTCGTAAAGCGATATCGCTTCGGCAATGCGTCCCTGCGCCCTGACGACCACCGCGAGATTGTTGAGTGTATCGACGGAATCCGGCGCGAGAGCGAGGCTTTGCCGAAAACTTTTTTCGGCATCGGCGTCCCGACCGAGTTTCCGCTCCAATCCACCCCGCGCGGACCAAACGGCCGCATCGTCGGGCAACGCACTCGAGGTTTGCACGAGGACGCTGAGGCCGTCTTTCAATTTGCCGCCATCGGCCAGAGCCATTGCCAACGCCAAGCGCGGCTCGGCCATTTCGGGCGCCACGCGAGAGGCCTTGAGGAAATTTACCGCCGCTGCATCGAACTGGCCGAGATTGACGTAGGCGCTGCCCAGGGCCATGCGTATCCGGACATCTCCCGGCCGATGCGATACGAGCGGCACGAAAAACGCGACAGCGTCTTTGAAGTGCCGGTTCTCGAGGAATTCGAAACCGCGCTGCAACGGGTCAGCCGTGTCGGATGTCGAATTACTGGCTGTGGGTGGTGTGGACATCGATTTCCAAGGTTGTCGATTGCGATTGGCGCGCCGACACGCGATAACTTAATACACCGAGCCGTATCATTGCGGGGCGCGATCGAGTCAACAATGGAAAATAATGAACGCTCGATCATCGACGGATTGATGGAGGACGCGGAAGCGGCCATAGCCGCCGGCGCCGTCAACAAGGCCAAGACGATCTATACGGGTATCCTGGCGATCGACTCCAACCACGTGTTGGCTTTGCGCCAATTGGCGATTTTTGCCCTGCAAGACGGGCGCGCGCACGAAGCGCTCGAGCTTTTCCAGCGTGCGTTGGAATTGAAAAAGGACGATCCCGACCTCTATCACGGCATCGGGACGGCGTTGCGTCAGTTGGGTCATACCGAGAACGCCATGTTGGCGTTCGACGGCGCCTTGCGGATCGACCGCCATCATCACCCAGCGTTGTACGATCTGGCTTTGCTTTACCAAAAGCGCCGCGATTTCGCGGCAGCCGACCGCTTGTACGAACGGGCATCGATGGCCAGATGGAACCACTTCGATTCAATTCTCAATCGTGGCGTTGTTCTGTATCGGCAAGACAAGCTGCCGGAGGCTGAACGATGGTTTCATCATGCTGCGCTTCTCAACGATACCGATCCACGTCCGCTCATAAATCTGGCCATGATCTACCGCGTGTGGGGGCGTCTCGACGCGGCGGTGTCCTGCTTGAAAAAGGCAGTCAGCCTCGACGCTGAGAATCCCGTCGCGCATTGGAACCTGGCCAACGCACTGTTGGCTTCGGGCAACCTTGCCGACGGATTCGAAGAATACGAGTGGCGGTTTCGCCGTCCTGGCCGGGGAATGCGAAGCGTCGATGTCCCGCTTTGGGATGGGGAACCTCTCTCGGGCAAGTCGATATTGGTGACCGTCGAGCAGGGGATCGGCGACGCAATCCATTTTGTCCGTTTCGTCGCCGATCTCGCCGACCGCGGCGCAAGTGTTGTTCTTGAATGTCATCCGGGAACGGCTTCTTTGATGACGACCGCGCGCGGTGTCGCTCGCACAGTGACAATCGGCGAAAAAGTTGAAGGGATCAATTTTCACGTGCCGTTGATGTCGATCCCCCACAAGATTGGCTTGACGTTCGATGCGATCCCCGCGCGCGTTCCCTATCTCTCCGTACCGGCCGGAACGCGGGAACCTGTGATCGCCAGTCCCGGACTGAAGGTCGGTTTGGTGTGGCGCGGAAATCCGCAGCACGAAAATGACGCCCAGCGCTCGTTGCCGCTGTCGAATTTCGCGCCATTGCTCGATCGCGAGGGAATATCGTTTTTCAGCCTGCAAGTGGGCGATGTGCAAAGTGAACTCGAAAGCGACGCGCCGGGTAAAATCACGGACTTGGCGCGCGGCCTCAAGTCGTTCGCCGACACGGCCGCGGTAGTATCTGCCCTCGATCTC
>JAGREB010000496.1 GCA_020446775.1 Paracoccaceae bacterium | reverse complement strand
CTTGCGCGCCCAAAACAGAAACATATTCGCGAAACTGTCGGGATGGCGCTGTTCGAACGCATCCCACGCCGCGAGGTCGTGCGCGTCGGGATCGTGCGGGTTGTCGCGGCGATAGGCGGCGAGGTCAAGCCCCGGCGTCGCAATGAACCCGCCGAACGACAATTCCGCTGTGCGCAGTAATTCGTCCAAACCCAGCGGCGTGAAGCGATGCTCCTGGACGTTGAACACAAGATCGTGCAGCGCCGGTAAGGAAAAGAAATCGATCGAGTCGACAACCGATCTGGCGGCGTGGGCTTCCGGCAGAGAGAGAAGTTCTTGCCGGAACGTTCGCATGTCTTCCGGAGTATCGCGCAGCCCGAGGCTTTTTACCAATGCCCGTGCGGCGACCACGCCGGCGCGTCCGCGTTCGCTGTAAAGCGCGAGCTTCAGTTTGCCTCCGGGCGCGAGAACGCGGGTCAGCGCCGCCAATCCGGCCGCAGGATTCGCCATGTGGTGCAGGACGCCAATGCACTCGATCAGATCGAACGACTGGCCCAGATTCTCGACGCTCAGAATGTCGCCGACACCGAACGTTATGCGTCCCGGCGCGAATTTCTCGGCTTGGCGTTCGGCATAGGCCAAGCTCGCCCCGCTCAGGTCGATCGCGGTGATCGCGGCTTTGGCGTATGCACGCGCCATGGAGACCGCGCCTTGCCCGGTCCCACACCCGGCCGAAAGAATGCGCAAGGATTGCGTATTAGAATTGTCGGCGTCGAGCGCCGGCGCATCCCAGGGCGGGTACGGAAAGGTTTCATATTGCTGCCGGACCCTGGCCGATACGGCGTCGTCGGACATGGCGAGGATGGGTATGGCCGCGGCACGCGCCGCGAGATCGCGCAATACCTTGCGTCTTTCATCCAGCGCGGCCGGGAGCCGATAGGCAGGATCGATCCCGCCAACCGATTCGTAGCACGCGCGCATCACCACGCCGGCTTCACCCGTGGTCTGCGACAGCCGCGCCAAGGCGCGCTGTTCGAGGGGCGTCACCGGCCACGGAAAGCCGCAGGTATCGCCTTGCAACGCCATCGCGGTGAACACGTCAGGATGGGATGCGTGCGCGGCGCATGGCGATTCGTTCTGTGTCAGCCACAACAACGCGTGGCGGCGTAGCGCCGTCAGCAATCGTTCGAGCGGCAAGCTGATATTCACGGCGCGCGACAGCATTGGGACGAGCAACGGATTGTCGAGTAGCCAATCCCATGCACCGTCCTTCAGTTTTGTTTCCAGCGTGGCAACATGATCGGTGGCCGCCGCAAGCGCGTCGGGCAGGCGCGCGTCCGCTTCGATGATTTGCTTCGACACCATGGCGAGGGGTTGCAAATCGAGCTCGGCATCTGCGGCACAAATCTTGAGGCCTTCGATGACGATGTCGGGTAACGTGCTGTAGCCGCTAGCCGTTCGCAACGCGCCCATTGCCGCGCGGCGATGGGCGGCAACCGACGGGTCCAGCGCCAAAGCCATCAGGAATTCCCGCAACGCGGTTTTGCGATCGCCTACTCGCGCGGCGGCCAAGCCTTCGGCGTAGCTTTGTGCCGCAGCGGCGGGATCGCAGTCGCTCATGTGCGCCGGACCGTGTTTCAGAGCGCGCCCGCGCGTTGGCGATTCCAAAGCGGCGATAGTTCTTCCGGCGCAAAGTCGTCGACCATAATGACGCTGTGGGTCAGGCGTTGTGCCAACTCGATGGTCGCCAATTCGTCGGTGGTGATCGCTCCCGCGGCGTGAGCCGCCTTGGCATCGGTGAAGTCCTTGCCTTTAAGGCGTCCTTGGATCGCATCTGCGGCGATCACCGCGCCCAGCGCCGCATCGAGCTTGCCTGCGGGCTGGTTTTCATCGCCGATATAGATTCCGTCTGTTAAGCGGTCGCGCGTGGGCGAGGGGGCCAGCAGAACGTCGGCGCAGGCGCCGCTCTCGCGGTCGGTGGGCCCATGCCCGCCACCCCACCACGGACGCACGAATGGCCGCAATACCCAGGCGAACGGCCGCGGTGTTAAATTCGCGAGTACACCCGCCAACGCATCGTCGGCGGCCTTGAGCGTTGTCGCGCCGCACCACGCGAGAACCGGCCAATCTTCGTCGGGCCGCCCGTCGTCGGCATATCGTTTCAGGCACGCGCTCAGCAGATATAGGTTCGACAATACATCGCCAAGCCGTGCCGAGATGCTTTCACGCCGCTTGAGATTGCCGCCGAGCAGAACCATGGCCGCTTCCGCCGCAACGGCGAAATTCACGCTGGCGCGCATGAGTTTGCGATAAAGCCCCGTGGCGCGGCCCGCGCGCGGCGCATGGGCCGTCAAAGCGCCGGTCGCGTTGTGCCACAGCGCGCGTCCGGCCGAACTCAGTTGATGGCCAAGGTGCTTCCAAATCACGTCGTCGAACGCCGTGAGGCCGACTTCGTTGTCGGGTTCGCGCGCGGCCAGCATTTCCTTGTAGACGAACGGATGGCAGCGGATCGCGC
>JAGREB010000495.1 GCA_020446775.1 Paracoccaceae bacterium | reverse complement strand
TCTTCCCGCACCACGAAAACGAAGTGGCGCAAAGCACTTGCGCACACAACGGCGCGCCGCTGGCGCGGTTGTGGATGCACAACGGATTCCTGACCGTCGACAAGGAAAAAATGTCGAAATCGGTGGGCAACATCGTCACGGTGCATCAATTGTTGGACCACACGCCGGGCGAGGCGATCCGCTGGGCGTTGTTGTCGGCGCATTACCGCCAGCCGCTCGATTGGTCCGACGACCAGTTGTCGCAGGCCAAAAAGACGCTGGATCGATTCTACCTGGCCCTCGATCAAGTCAAAGCGATCAAAGCAGAAGCGGCGAACACGCCTGCGGCGGTCATGGCCGCGCTCGACGATGACCTCAATACACCGGTGGCGATGGCGGAAATTTCGGCCATTGCGCGCGCGCTGAATTCGGCAACCACAGATGCCGACAAAGCACGGCTGAAGGGCGATTTGCTGGCGGCCGGCGCGATCCTGGGCGTGTTGCAACAGGAACCTGCGGCGTGGCTGAAATCGGGCACCTCGGGTTCGAAAGTCGATGCGTCGGAAGTCGAGCGCCTGATCGCCGCGCGCAACGCGGCACGCAAAGCGAAAGACTTCAAAGAGGCCGACCGCCTGCGCGATGCAATCGCCGCGCTGGGCGTGGTGATCGAGGACCGCGCCGACGGCACCCACTGGCGCATGGCGGGCTGATAGTCATGGCCGACACAACCGCCGTCATCGAGATGCTCAAACGCCTGGTGGCGTTCGATACCGTATCGCGCAACTCGAACCTTGCGTTGATCGAGGACGTCAAGTCGCTGCTCGGCCAACACGGCATCGAAAGCCGTCTCGTCTTCAACGACGAGAAGACCAAGGCCAATCTCCTCGCGACCATCGGGCCGAACATCGAAGGCGGCATCGTCCTGTCGGGTCATACCGATGTCGTTCCCATCGACGATCAAGACTGGCAAACCCAGCCTTTCAGCATTGTCGAGCGCGACAAGAAGCTTTACGGCCGCGGCACCGCCGATATGAAGTCGTTCCTCGCCATCGCGCTGGCCTACCTGCCCGAGATGCGCAAGGCGCCGCTGAAAAAGCCGATTCATCTGGCATTTTCCTACGACGAAGAGGTGGGCTGCGCGGGCGTGCCGTCGCTGATCGCCGTTCTCAAAAAAGAACTGCCGATGCCGAGCGCGGTTATCGTCGGCGAGCCGACCGACATGAAAGTCGTCACCGCCCACAAAGGCATTGTCGGCGTGCGCACGACCGTAACCGGGCATGAGTCGCATTCGTCGCAGACGCAATTGGGCGTCAGCGCGGTGATGGTGG
The DNA here is from genome assembly GCA_020446775.1 of Paracoccaceae bacterium. Classification (GTDB taxonomy): domain Bacteria; phylum Pseudomonadota; class Alphaproteobacteria; order Rhodospirillales; family Rhodospirillaceae; genus VGEM01. Next base: position 312 of record JAGREB010000495.1, on the reverse strand, counting down.
CAGCGGAACTGATTCAGTTTCTCCAAACGATGGCCGACGAGGCCAAAGTCAAAGGCCCCACCAACCCGCTATTCGAACCCGAACACACGACCATTACCGTCAACGTTATCGAGGGCGGCACGGCGCTCAACATCATGGCGCACCATTGTACGTTCCAGTGGGATATCCGCGCCCTGCCCGGCGACGATCCGCAACGGTATGTCGACACGTTCGCGGCCCACTGCCGCGACGTGGTGTTGCCGCGTATCCGCAAGATCGCGCCCGGATGCGATATCGAATCATTGCCGCGTGCCGGCACCCCGGCGCTCAACC
>JAGREB010000494.1 GCA_020446775.1 Paracoccaceae bacterium | reverse complement strand
TGCAGGTCGAAGCCCAGCGCCTCCAGGCTGCCGAGGTACAGATCCAGGATATTCTCCGGCGCCGGATTGAGCACGACCTTGTACTGGTAGTAGTGCTGCAGCCGGTTCGGATTTTCACCGTAGCGTCCGTCGGTGGGGCGGCGCGACGGCTGCACGTAGGCCGCGTTCCAGGCACCGGGTCCGAGCGCCCGCAACGTCGTCGCCGGATGGAACGTTCCCGCGCCGACTTCCATGTCATAGGGTTGCAGAATCAGACAACCCTGCCCGGCCCAGAATTCCTGCAAGGTCAGAATCAGGCTCTGAAAACTCTGCGGAGACTTGCGCGCGGCTTTGGCGGCAGGCATCGGAAATTCCGTCGAAAAATCTGTTGCGCCGGGGTGTGGAATTGGAGGCGGCGGACCCTACCCACGCCGCCCCGGCAAATCAAGCCAAACACCCGGGTTCAGGCCTTTTCGCAGCCGCACGGACGCCCTTGCGGGCCATAGGCGCCGCACTTCGGACATTTGACCAAGTCTTCGATCTTCGCCGGCGGCGGCGAACGGCTCGGATTTCGCGCGGCTTGAGCTTCGGAGACGGCGCGGGCCGCGTCGCGCGCGGCCTTGATCGGGTCGATCCGTCCGCGGCTGCGGGCCACGAACCAGACCAGTGCGATCACACCGGCGGTCAACAGTACTTTGAGGATCATGCCCACGCGCTAATTCCCGGAAATCGGTCGATGGGTCAGAGACCGAAGCGTGCCCACCACGCCCGCTCTTCGACGGCAGCAACAAGTTGTCCCGCCCATGAATCGTTGCCGTCGTCGCCGCCGATGACATCCGATGGAATGAACCGGCCGAAACGGCGCTGCAACCAGCCGAGCGGCCGGTCGATGCGCAGGAATCGCACGTTTTGACCGTACTTGCGGCGGCACACGCTGCGCAACGTCCCGAGCCCGTCGATCAAGCCAAGTTCCTTGGCACGCGTACCGGTCCAAATATCGCCGTTGAACAATGTGTCATCGTCCGCATTCAATTTGAGCGCGCGGCGATCTTTGACGAAGTTGATGAATTGCGTGTGGATGTCGGCCTGGATCGCCTTGAGCTTTTCGACGTCTTTGGGGTCTTCGGGCTTGAACGGATCGAGCAACCCCTTGTTGTCGCCTTGGGCATACACGCGCCGCTCGATACCGATCTTGGCCAACAGTTCATGTGCGCCGAAACCCGCCGAGATCACGCCGATCGAACCGACGATCGACATCGGGTCGGCGTAAATCTCGTCGCCGGCCAGCGCCAGCCAATAGCCGCCCGACGCGGCGACATCTTCGGCAAACGAGAGAACCGGGACCTTCTTGTCCTGGGCGAAGGTGCGGATCAAGCCGGCAAGCTGCGCAGATTGCACGGGCGAACCGCCGGGCGAATTGATCAATAGCGCAACCGCTTTGACCCGCTTGGAAAACGCGCGGCGCACCAGCGGTTCATAGGCCGCGAGCGAAATCCCCCTGCCGGCAAGTCCGCCAGCGGCAATCACGCCACGCAAACGGATGACGGCCACCACGGCCGGCGGCTCACCCGAAACGGGGACGCCAAGCCCGGCGGCAAAATCATTGAATCGGTCGAGTAGTGCCATGACGCCAAGATAAACCGGACGCGGCCGAAAGCAAGGAACCCGACAAGAATCAAACCGCTTTACTGGACGACATCGAGTTCCTTGTAGTGGCGGAATAGACCGTCCTGATTGAAGTCCATGCGCCTCGGCGAGGCGAGATAGGCGGCAATTCTGGGCCGCGCCGCGACCGCGTCATGCACCGCTATGACGCTCGGGAACGCTTTCTCCCAGCGCTTCATGTTGTTGGGAAACGCGTAGCGCAACCCGCCTACGAGCTGGAATATCGACAAGTCGGGATAGGTGCACTTCGCGCCAATCATCCATGGCGTTTTGCGAGATCCTTTGCGGCGGGCCGCGTTCTTTCTCAGCACCCGTTCGAAGTAGCCGAGAAACTTGGGCGCGCGGCGCGCAATGTAGTCTTGTGCGCGCCGTTTCGCGGCGGCGCGTTGCTGTTCGAAGTATAAGCTGCTGGCGACGGGATGGTGCGTGTCGTGCGTTTCGTCGACGAAATCGGCGATGGTGAGTTGCAGTTGATGCGCCCACAAACGTCCCGCTTCATTTGACGGCGCCAACGAGTGGCGCTGACCGAGAAACTGGAGAATATTGGCGGTTTGGGCGATCAGCAGCTTGCCCGCGCGCAAAAACGGGGCCGCAAACGGCGGATGGATATGATCCTCATCCCTGAGGACTTGCACGATAGCCGGCACACCGCCGCCGTTCGCGTCGGGCTGGCGCGCGACATCAACGTATTTCGCGCCCGCCTCTTCCAGCGCCAACCTAACGAATTCGCCACGACCTGGAGTCATCGGCCAATAGAATAATTCATATGGCATCGTCGCCCCTTTCCGCTTGGGGTTCAGGCTTGCCCCGGCAATCTACCGCCGTGGCGCAATACCGCGTCCGCTTCGTCCGTAAACGCCCCATCCGCACGGTGCAGAATAAATGCAGATAGTACCGTATCGGGGGATTTGCGCCCCAGTCCAGCATCGATAATGACGCGCGTCGCGGGTTGGCCGCTTTTGCCGTGAATTGGACGTATGCGGACGTCGCCGCATTTCGGCGCGAGAGCGGCCAAAATTTCGGTGGTCCGGTCGGCGCGATGGATCATCACGAATCTGCCGTTGGGCTTGAGGAGCGCGAGACAGCGCGCGATCCAGCCGGCGAGAGGTAAATTGGTTTCGCGGTGCGCCACGGCGACCGACGGGTCGGGCGGCGGCGTTCCGGCGGCGACATACGGCGGATTGGTGAGCACGATGTCGAATGGATACGCACAGATCAAATCCGGCAACGCACCAAGATCGCCCGTGACGATTCTCGCGCGGGAATTCAATCCATTCAAAGCGACGTTTTCTTCCGCGAGCCGGGCAAGTTCAGTTTGAATTTCAAGACCGGTGACATCGATCGACGGAACGCGGGCGGCGAGGCACAACAACGCCGCGCCGGTTCCGCATCCGGCATCGAGGACACGTTGGCCCGGTTTTGCGTCTACGGCCGCGGCAAGCAAAACCGGGTCGACCGCGACCCGATATCCGTCGACGGGTTGGCGTAATCGGACCCGTCCCCCAAGCAATGTGTCGTCCGACACTGCAATCGCGCCGGCCTCGGACATCAGGCTAATTCTTCGGGGCAGAGATGGCGGGCGACGTCGGCCGCGGCTTCCCATTCGTCATCGCGGACAAAGAGGCGGCGGGGAAAATCGCTGAATCCGGCCAAGGTATCGGCGATTGGGCCGTCGAACTCGAAAGATTCGATGCCGCGCGCGGCCAAATTGGCCTTAAGCGCGGAAATCAAAACAAGATTCGACGTTCTGACCAACTCTCTCATGGGCTCAAAATGCGCCGAGAATCGGGGCCATGCAAGCAAAGGCGGCATTGGCCGTAGGGGCAACGCGGCGGCGAAACGTCACGTAGTTGTCGTTATCCTTGCCGCCCGGGAGTTGGGGTTCTATCTTGCGGTTGAATTCCACGGAACTTGAACCATTGTAAGGGTTTATCCTTGGCGACCGTCGTTTCACTCGAGAGCCAGAGGCGCTCCAAATCCAAAGCGCTCGATGCGTTGACGGCGCTGGTCGAAGACGACCTCAAGGCCGTCAATCAGACCATCATTGCGCGGATGCAAAGCCCGGTGGCGCTGATCCCGCAATTGGCCGGCCATCTGATCGCCGCGGGCGGCAAGCGCCTGCGCCCCCTTCTGACCCTCGCTGCGGCACAACTGTGCGGCTACGGGGGCGACCGGCACATCAAGCTCGCAACCTGCGTCGAGTTCATCCATTCGGCAACTTTGCTGCATGACGACGTCGTGGACGACAGCGACCTCCGACGCGGCCAATCGAGCGCCAATGCGATTTGGGGCAATCAGTCGAGCGTGCTGGTCGGCGATTTCCTGTTCAGCCGCGCCTTCGAGCTGATGGTCGAGGACGGCAGCCTCAAGGTGCTCAGAATCCTGAGCCGGGCCTCGGCGGTGATCGCCGAGGGCGAAGTGGATCAGCTCACCGCCCAGCGCCACATCGAGACCAGCGAGGAACGCTATCTCTCGATCATCGGCGCCAAGACCGCAGCGCTGTTCGCCGCCGCCACCCGCATTGCCGCCGTGGTCGCCGAAAAGAGCGAGGCGGAGGAGCGCGCGCTCGACGAATTTGGCCGTAATCTCGGTATCGCCTTCCAGCTTGTCGACGATGCCATCGACTATGATTCCGAAGCGGCCGAATCGGGCAAGGGCAAGGGCGACGATTTCCGCGACGGAAAGAT
>JAGREB010000493.1 GCA_020446775.1 Paracoccaceae bacterium | reverse complement strand
GCCGCCCAATCGCCGCCGCCGATGACATTGCCCGCGCGCGCAGACGCTACGCGTGCGAGCGCGCCGGGCGACGCGGAATTCATCCCAAAACTCGCGCGAAACGCGTGGGTGACGATCTCTGCCGCACCCTTGCTCGCGCTGTAGGGATCGTCGCCGCCAAGCGCGTCTTGCTCGGTCATTGCCCGGCCGAGTGCGATATCGCGATAGCACTTGTCGCTTGTCACAACGACGATTGATTTGATGGACGGCACGGAACGGGCCGCATCGAGCACATGTGCCGTGCCGAGGACGTTGGTCGCAAACGTGCCGACCGGATCCCGGTAAGATTCCCGAACCAAAGACTGGGCGCCAAGGTGCAGGACAACTTCGGGGGCCGCGGTGGCCATGGCCGTTGCAACGTGTGAAGCATCGCGCAGATTGGCCCGGGTATCGGTGGCAAGGAGGGTTGCGACGCCTGCCTGGGAAAAGAAACTCGGTTCACCATCGGGGTCGAGGGCGTACCCGTGCACCTCCGCGTCCAGGCGGCGGAGAACGTGCGACAGCCAACCACCCTTGAACCCGGTGTGGCCGGTCAGGAATACGCGGCGGCCGCGCCAAAAGTCCGAGTTCACTCCCATATTTTCCAGGCAGCACGGCCGGTGCGCCAAAGGAGATCGAGGTGATCTTTGTCGCGTTGCGTGTCCATCGCCTGCCAAAAGCCATGGTGCCGATACGCCATGACTTGTTCGTCTTTGGCCAGACGCGTCAGTGAGTCGTATTCCCAACTCGTCGTGTCGTTATCCACGTAATCGAGGGCGCGCGGGGAGAGGACGAAGAAGCCGCCGCTGATCCATCCGCCGTCGCCGAGCGGCTTTTCGATGAAGCGGTTGACCTTGTCGTGGTCCAGATCGAGCGAACCATACCGGCCAACCGGCTGTACGGCGGTGACGGTTACCGCCTTTTGGTGGCCGCTATGAAATGCGACAAGCTTGCCGATATCGATATCGGCGACGCCATCGCCATAGGTCATGCAAAAGTCGTCATTTCCGACAAACGGGCGAATGCGGCCGAGGCGGCCGCCGGTCTGGGAATTGAGTCCTGTCTCGACCAACGTCACTCGCCAAGGTTCATTGGGCCGCCGGTGTAACTCGACGGCGTTGTTGGCAAGGTCGAACGTCACATCGGAGCCGTGCAAGGCGTAGTTCGCGAAGAAGTCTTTGATCATGAAACCTTTGTAGCCGAGGCAAACGACGAAGTCGTTGATGCCGTGTTGGCTGTAGATTTTCATGATATGCCACAAGATCGGTTGTCCGCCGATTTCGATCATGGGCTTCGGCCTGAGATAGGTCTCTTCCGCCAAACGGCTGCCAAGGCCTCCGGCGAGGATGACGGCTTTCATATCGCTATACCCGAGTCACAGAATGGACGAAGTGTAGGCACAAATGCTCGACACCACCGAAGCAGCCGATATCGCGTGCAGTTGAAAATCAGAACGATGCAGCGGAAAAGTTAATCCAATATTGTCAATCTTGCCAAAAATTGGTTCATTAGTCCGGATATTCGCGCCCAGTGACGCTTTCGAGGTCCCTTTGAAGATGCTCGTCGGGCGGCAGATTAGATCATCGCGGAACAGGCTCATATCGAAATGACCGGAAGAACCGTTGTGCTTATGGGCGGGGGCGGTTTCGGCACGTTTGCCCGGGATTTAGCGGTTTTTGCGGGTTGGGAACCAGCTGGAATTCTCGACAATAACCTATCGAAGGGGACTCTCGTAAATGGCTGTCCCGTTTTGGGTGATCTCAATTTGCTCGAAGATGCGGCTTTGCGCGAAAAGCATCACTTCATCGCTTCAATTCAAAAACCGTCTTTACGGCGCGATTGGTCGCGTCGGGTATTGGCTCTGGGCGGACGTCTCGCCACGATCATTCACCCTTCTGTCGCACGTTCTCCGTCGGCGGCCGTCGGTGCAGGAGTTATGATCAACGCGTTCAGTTTCGCCTACGCAAACGCGCGGGTTGGAGATTTTTGTATTGTCGAAAGCCATTGTTCCGTTGGGACAGAGGTGGAGGTTGGCGAGTGTTCGATGTTGGCGCCGGGCGTATTGGTCAATCGGGCGGCCCGGATCGGCGACGAATGCTTCGTCGGTTCCGGGGCAGTCCTCAATCCTGATGTTGTCGTTGGCCGGAATTGCCTGATCGGTGCCAATGCTACGGTCGTAAAGAATTTGCCCGACAACGTCGTCGCGGCCGGCTCGCCGGCGCGAATATTACGTGAAAATTCAATTAGTTAGACATGAAAACGCACGGTTAAGCAATTGACGCTACCAAAGCGGTAAAATTGGGACGCCGTGAATCTCGGTAGGAGAGAAAGTGCGCGATATTACAGTCATTGGAGCCGGCCAATCCGGCTTGATCCTCGGCATGGGGCTGCTCCGCGCCGGATACAAAGTGAGATTGGTCACCAACAAGAGGCCCGGAGAAATTCGGTCTGGCCGCATTCTGTCCAATCAGTGCATGTGGGGCGAGGCGCTGGGAATTGAAAGAGGCCTAGGATTGGCGCTCTGGGACGAAACCGCGCCGCCTATTCCCGGATTTGATACGCGATACGTTCCAGATACCAAAATCGAGAACCAGCTCAAGTTTTACGCGCCACTCGCGATCCCGGGCCAATCGGTTGACCAGCGCCTCAAGTTCTCGACGTGGATGGAGCGCTTCGAGAAGCTGGGCGGTGAAATATCGGTCCAATTTGTGAAATCGACCGATCTTGCCGCTTTTGCAAAAGACTGCGACTTGCTCGTCATGGCGGCAGGCAAAGGAAAAGGGGATTTGCGTTCGCTCTTCGTCCGTGATGAAGCGCGCAGTCCGTTCGATAAGCCTGCGCGCATTGGCGCGTCAATTCACGTGCGCAACCGAATACCGGATGATTCGAACAATCCCGAACGCGAAATCTGGATGGTTATCCCCGGCGTGGGCGAGTTCTGGATCGTGCCGACTCTCACCGTACACGGACCGGGCCATATCCTGTGTTTGCAAAGTGTCCCCGGCAGCCCGATGGATATCTGGGAAAACGTAGAAAGTCCGGAACAGCACCGTGAACTGATATTGCGGTTGATTAAAGAATGGATGCCTGACGAATTTGAACGCAGCAAGAATGTCGAGCTAGTCGACAACTTGTCGTATTTGTCGGGCGGTATTGTCAGCGCGGTCCACAACCCGATCATCGAATTACCGAACGGCCGGCCGTGTTTAAGTGTCGGCGACGCGATGGTCCTTAACGACCCGATTTCGCAACAAGGCAGCAATATTGCGACGCGATCGGCGAAAATACTGCTTGATTCGATTCTTGCCAGAAAGGGCGAAGCGTTCGATCGGGCATGGATGGTCGGCACGGCAAATCGCATTTGGCATGCAATTCGCTGGACAGTTCGGATGACAGAAATTTACCTCAATGCGCCGCAGAATTATCTCTCGCTCTTCGAGCGCGCGGCCGCAAGCGGCGATCAAGCGAAGTTCCTCGCGGATACGAACAACTTTCCCGAATCTTTCGTGCGCGCTGTCGATAGCGATGACCGGCGCGCTTATCCGGACGACTTGATTGCCCCGAACAGTGCGGCGGCGTGACATGGCCGACGATAGCGAGGCGTTTAAGTTACAAGTCAGGAAAAATGTTGAATATCTCGCCGGGACGGCGGCTCTCAAAGAGCGCTCAACCGATTGGATTCGGGAAACAGCGGCGGGAAATTATTCCTATAACTTTACCTGGCTAGGGCGCCCGATCATTCAGTTTCCGCAAGACATCGTTGCGTTGCAGGAAATCATTTGGCTGGTCCGGCCGGCATTTATTGTCGAGACCGGCGTTGCGCGCGGCGGATCTCTCATTCTCTACGCCTCGATTCTGCGCCTGCTTGGCCAATCCGGGCGCGTGATCGGAATCGATATCGATATTCGCGCTCATAATCGGGCGGCCATCGAGGCTCATCCGTTATCTCAAGACATTACTTTGATCGAGGGATCGTCCATCGATCCGGATATCGTGGCGCGCGTGCGCAACGAACTCTCGGGCTCTCCGTCGGTTTTGGTCATCCTCGATTCAAACCATACGCATGACCATGTAATCGCGGAATTGCGCGCTTACAGTCAATTCGTACGCAAGGACGGATATCTTATTGTTCTCGACACTGCGATCGCCGACATGCCGGCCGGCTTGTTCCCGGATCGGCCGTGGGGGCCTGGGAACAATCCCAAAACCGCGGTTCACCAATTTTTGGCCGAGCAAGGCCGTTTCGTGATCGACGAGACTTATGACGCCAAACTTCTGATTACCGCCGCGCCGAATGGATACCTGCGCTGCATACGAGACCCAAGTTAACTTGGGCCGACGGTAACGCCGTAATTGTTGCGTTTAAGCAGGCTTTTGTGCCGACATCAGTGCGGCCGGAGCGGAAATGCAGATTTCGCCGTTCTTGCGCAATTTCTCAACCGCCTCACTTGACGCCGACTTGATCCGGTTGAGCGCGTCGGGGGACTGACAGGACAAAAGCGCCGTTGCGCGCACGGCACCGCGCTCGAACGAGTCATACAAGTCAGATGTGATTTGGTGGTGCCACATCTGCGGCACGATTTCCGACGAAAAATTCATGTATCCCGATGCCGAAAAGGCCGATTCAGCGTTCTGTGGGTCTGCGTAGAAAAAGTACGGCGGTCCAGGATATTTCTCGGCCGGAATTGATCCGTGCGCGTTGATCGCTGAAATAATGATGTCGAAGGCTTGGTTTTCCGGCGGGGCAGTCCAAACCGTGAAGGCGAACCGGCCGCCCGGTTTAAGGACTCTGTGGCATTCGGCTAAGCATTTCTCCGGTTCGGCCATGTGATTCATACCGAACGCCATCACAATGGCATCAAACGTACAGTCAGGAAAATCAAGCGCCTCGGCGCTTCCTTCTTGAAACGTGGGGCCGGGGTGGAGCGCTCTGGCGAGTTCAACCTGAGCAGCCGCAATATCGACACCAATTGAGGTTGCGCCGCGCGTTATAGCCGCGGCCGCGGCGTAGCCCGGCCCTGCGGCCAGGTCGAGAACGTGGTGTCCGCTTTTTACCCCTGCCGCATCGAGTAACGGTTCGGTGGACTGCCGCGAAAGCGGCCCCCACAATTCATGCCACTGACGCGCGGCGGAATTCCAGCCGTCACGTTCGAAATTTCGAAATTGATCAAGAGAGGTCATTTTGTATCGCGCTTCACGCCACTCTAGAATTGGCAAGATTTTCGAAGCCTCGAATTACAAAAATCGTCGCCACGTAGGAGGTGCCCTACCATAGATATCATTTGGCGATTCGGTAAACCTTTCATTAACAACGCGCGGTTTGAAAAGCAATCCGGCGCTTTTGAGCGAAAATCACGCGTTCAATTAAGGGTTTTGGAAGAATTCGGAACGCATCGGGTTGGCAAAACCAAACAATCATGCCGACCCACTCAACATTCTCGAAAAGCGGCAATCGAATACAGCGGCGCGTTATCGGTCGGATTCGCTGCCGGTATCTATTCCCGCCATTGTAAAATCCACTTCGAACACGCCTTTTTTCTGATTCCGCTTGCTGCGGTTGAACGTTCGGACCAGGTCGTAGCCGGGCTTGCTGACCGTCAACTCGACACTAGCAGGGTCGACGTCCATTTGGATTTCTTCGAGTGTCATCACGACGCTGCCGACGTCGTATGAGCGATACCGCCCGGCGATGTTTGTATAGGCGTTGAACCGGACGACTTTGCCGCCGCGCGCCGTCGGTACGGTCAATGAAATCGTTATCTTTGCATCCTCGATGCGGTTGCCGTCCGCGTCCTTGACCGAGCCGGCGAAGATGACCTGAGATTCCGTCGCTGCCGCGTCAAGCGCGTTGAACCGATAGTATTCGTCGCCGTTCGCTCGTACCCCGACGCTGAATAGGGTGGTGCAAATGCCGACCAAGACGGAAAGACGCCGATATCGGTCCGTCACTGTCAATTCTTACATCCATGCTTTAGGGCGATTATTACTTCCTCCGCGGATCATGAATCTTGCTTGCGGCTATTCGCGTGATGCACCGCTGTTCATGGTGATGCCGCCGGCGATATTGACCGGGTAATCGTCGGGCAATTCCAGTGTGCGGGCGTACTCGTATGGATTCTGCGGCATCGGCGAAACGAAAGTGACCGTTCCCGTGATGGGAGTCGCCGGTCCTTTATAGCGCCTCAAATGACCGTGCACGCTCTTATCCGAATATGCCGCGGCGTACGTGGTGATCTTGTCTTTGTCGGGATACAGCGCGACCGCTGTCCCCCCGTAATCGCTGGAATGACCGGCGTTGCGCATGGCAAACCAGATTGTGTCCTGGGCGGTGATCGATAGCCTTGGGACGTCCGTGCGCACGGGTAGCGGGTAGCGGGTGAAGGCTTCGGCTTCTTGGTTGAACATGACAAGATAATTGTCGGTCGCGACCCAGATATTGTCCTGACTATCGGGCGCGGCGTCATAGGGGTTTGTGTAAGGGATATCGAGGCGCCACGATTTCACATCGCCGGATTGCGGATTCAACCGGAAGAGCGAACCATTCTGATACGCTTTGCTGCCCCACGTCGCGGTCCAGATCATGTTGGCGGAGTCGGCGCTCAGGCGCCTGATATTGGTCGGTGCTTCATTGGTGACCCGGAAATAGGTGAATTTCTCGGTCTCAGGGTCGAAGCGGCCAATGCCGCTGCTGTGGTATTCGGCGAACCATACTTTGTCGTTGTGGTCGATCGAGATTCCGTAGGGGCGGGCGCGTAGGTGCGGTACGTCCCACCATTTAATCATGTTGGTCTTACGGTCGAATTTCGCGATTCCGCCGCCGCTGAGTAGCGAGAGCCAAAGGTCGCCGTTTGAATCGAATATCTGCGTGCTGACGGGAACCGGACGTCCGTTCTTGGTGCCGTCGTCGAACACGTATTGGTCGAGCAACTTGGTTGTCGGATCGAAGTGGCGCACGCCGCCGTACCAAATCGTACCGTCGAAATCGACGATGAGAGATTCGCCCCGGCCTATATTCGGGTAATCGGTGGAATTGCCTGTCCTCGGATCGACAACAATGATTGACCCGCTGCGATCCATCGCGACGACGTTGCCGTCCGGGTTGAAGCCGATTGTATGTGTCGCGCGTTTTGGCATTTGTTCGGTGTTGGGGAAGCGGTACTCGACAAACTGCGCCTTGGCGAGCGCCGCTTCGTCGAGTTCGGGTTCGCGCTCTAACTCGATCGCACGCGGTACGGCGTCGACGCCGAAATTGGCGTCAAGGTAATCGATCAATACGTCGTAATCCTCGGGCGCTAGCAGCTGGTCGTCGAAATACGATGCTTTGGCGGCGTTTTGGAATGGAACGCCTTTCGACATGCGGTCGACAGTGATCGCCCAGCCATCCTTGTCGTGGATCGGACGCCCCGACGCGTAGCGGCGATTGTAATTGTAGGCGTACTGATTCGGCGTATGGCAGCCGAAACAGATGTTTTCCATCAGTTCGCGGCCGCGACCGGGTGGAAATATCTTGTCGTAGGGCTCGATGACGGCATCGGGCGAGGCCGGTTGATCCGGATCGCCGTCGATTTCATCGGCCCATCCGCCCGTGTACCACATCCCGCCAACGTAATCGGGTCCGTAGGCCTGCGATTGAAGCGCGAAATCGATCTGTAGGTCGGTGTCCGGGCCGACCGTGGCCGTCTTGGTCACGGGCGCGAAACCGTCCCCGAAGACTTGGCCGACTGCCGGGCGCACCGAAATTTCGTATGGGCCGGGAATTAGGTTTGTTACGCGATATTCGCCACCGATCGCGAAGACGACGAACGTGACGTGTTTGTCGGTTTGGGTCGCATACACGGCCGTCAGTAAGCCGGGGACGGTGCCGGTCACCTTACCCGACAGATCAGCGTATCCCGCCATATGCGCCGCGTAAGACGTGGGCGGCGCGAACAACAAGCTACCAAATGCGATGATGCGGCCAAACTTGATCATTTGGACTCCCCAAGAAACGCGCGTTCCTGACGCGGACGGTTTCGGCTTTTTTCCACAGGTGGGAATCAAGCCATGAACCGGAATTGTCCGCTCGATCAATTCGGTGTTCGGCGGAGTTTATGCGATCGCTGGAACCAACCCAAAAGTAATTCGTCCGTTAGGGCCGTCTGACGAAGCCGGCGAGTTCGGCCGCCATGCATTGCACCGGTTGCACCCAATCGCCGGGTTTGGCTTGCCTAAACAAGCGCACGGCGTCCGGATACCACGGCGTATCGTCACGGCCGGCAATCCACCGCCAATCGGGATTGATCGCGGGCACCAGAATCCAGCACGGTTTGCCTAAGGCACCGGCCAGGTGCGCGACAGCGGTGTCGATGGATATGACCAGATCAAGCTGTGCGATGACGGCGGCGGTGTCGGCGAAATCAGACAGCTTCGGGCCGAGATTGACCATCGGCTGAGACATCGGCGTGGCGAGGTTCTCGTCGCGTCCTTTTTGCAACGCGTAAAAGGTCACGTCGGGCACCGACCACAGCGGCTGTAATGCGGTCAGCGAAGGCAACGAACGATGGGCGTCATTGGGGTGCTGTGCGCCGCCTTTCCAGACCAAGCCAATCTTGCGCCCACCGGCATTCAAGTGGCCGCGCCATTTGGCGAAGCGCGCTGCATCCGGGCGCAAATACGGGAGCGCGGATGGTATCGAGTCCGGACTTGGGCATAGATAACGTGCAACCGAAAGCATATGCGCCCAGACATCGTGTTGGCCGACATCCGGGGATTCGCCTTCACGAACGGACGCGACTTCGTTCGCGCCGATAACGCCGTCAAAAAGCACGCGCAACTCGGGCCGGCACGTCCATGTGACGCGTGACGCCCCGCGCGCGGCTAAAGCGGCGGCAAATCGCGCGCACATGATTTCATCGCCCAAACCT
>JAGREB010000492.1 GCA_020446775.1 Paracoccaceae bacterium | reverse complement strand
AGGTCGTTGTGCTTGCCGCCGGCGCGTACGCACTTTTGCGAGCTGGCGGCGCGGTTATAGGGCCGCGTCTCGGCGCCGGTGAACACGTTCTTGAATTGCACCATGCCGGCGTTGGTGAACATTAGGGTCGGGTCGTTGCGCGGCACCAGCGGGCTCGACGCCACGACCTGGTGACCCTGGCCGGCGAAGTAGTTCAGGAACGTCGCTCGAATATCCTTCGTCGTCGCCATGGAGATGGTCGCCTTCGTCGCCGTCATTCTTCGCCAGAGGTGGCGCACCGACGGGAACGTCGGGGCGCGGCCCGCCCCGGCCGGGAGCAGGCTCGGGTTTTAGCCCGGGCCCGGGCGTAAAGTCCAGAAACGGCGAAAAACGCTTATTCGGCAACGAGAAGGCGGTATCCAAAATCCATGGCTGCCGCGCCGTCCAGGGCTTGATTGCGCGCCGACCAAGCGCCGTTGCCCAGATCCCGTTCCAGGCGTTGCATGGCGTCGGCGACCGCGGCTTCGCCGAGCATCGGGAAACATGAAATTCCGTCGCGCACCGCGCGGTCGAGGTAAGCATGTGGCCGCCGCCAAAACGCGCACAGAAATCCGTCTTCGCAATCGCCGGGAACGGGGACCGGCCGCACATCCGCGGTCGGGAGGAAGCGCTTCAACTCCTCGATCGGCGGCAGGAGCCGTTGGATAAAGGGAAGCGCACCCGGCAAGTAATCCCGAATGAGCCAGAAATCTTCCAGCAAGGTGGCGTCGTGTGTCAGGACGACAACCCGCCGCGCGACCCGGCGCAGCTCGGCAAGGCCGCGGCGTAGATCCTGCCAATGGTGCACCGTCAGAATCGCCATTGCGGCGTCAAAGGCTCCGTCCGCGAACGGCAGCGCCTCGGCGACGGCCCGAACAACGGGTGCCGCTTGGGCTGCGCGCTGGGCAATCATGACCGCCGACGGCTCGACGGCGATGACTTGGCGGTTGGCCGGCTCGTAGCTTCCGGTTCCGGCTCCGACGTTGAGGACCGTTTGGGCCGAGCCCAAAGCCAAATCAATGGCCGCCGCAATGTGGGGGTCCGAGCGACGCCAAGAAGTGTAGGTCGTACCGATGCGGTCGTAGAGCGCCACCTCAACCCTCAAGGTTTCGGAAACCCGGTCGGAGTCTGGGTTAGGGTGCCGAGCTTCGCCCCGAGGGTGGGGTTGGCATAGTAAATCGTCATGCGTGCGATCTTGTCGCCCCGGTACCAGAAGAAATTGCAGTTGTTCAGGGTAAGAACACCGGTCGGCACGTAAGAGGACTGCGGTTTGGGCGTGAGCGTGGCGGTGAAGGTACACGCACAGCACTCATGGCCCATATCGATCACATGGTTGAAACCACCGAAGTGGGACCGGTAATTCTCGAATAGATGCGTCCAGAAAACACGCAGCTGGTCCTGCCCGGGCTGGGGCGTGCCGAAAAACCGGCGCACCGGATTGTCGCCATGGTGGATCGTCACCTCGGCGTCGCCGGTAAAGCACGCGATAACGTCGTCAAGTTTCTCGGCCATGACCGCGCCGAAATAGGTTTGTTCGATCAGTTTGATGTAGGCGTCGCGTGTCAGTGCCATGGCCGATCCCCGAATTGATCCGAGGCCGTGGTAGCGCCTTGCCCATGAAAGTGCACGCGGATTCG
>JAGREB010000491.1 GCA_020446775.1 Paracoccaceae bacterium | reverse complement strand
CGCCCGAGCCTTACAAAGGCAAAGGTATTAAGTACAGCGACGAAGTCATCCTGCGCAAAGAAGGCAAGAAGAAGTAAGCGCCGGGCAACCAGGGACCACGATCATGACTGCCAACCTCGCCACCACCAATCGCCGCAAGGCTCGCACGCGCTACAAGCTCCGGAAGACCGCGGGCGATCGCGCGCGCCTGACCGTGCACCGCTCAGGCCGGCACATTTACGCCCAGGTTATCAACGACGTCGACGGCAAGACGCTCGCGGCGGCCTCGACGCTCGACAAGGACGTACGTTCGGCCGTGAAAGCGGGCAGCAACAAGGATGCGGCGACCGCCGTCGGCAAGTTGATCGCGACACGCGCGGTTGCCGCGGGGGTCAAAGCCGTTGTGTTCGATCGCGGCAGTTACACGTTCCACGGGCGCGTGAAGGCATTGGCCGATGCCGCGCGCGAAGCCGGCTTGGCGTTCTAATCGTCCGGCCGCAGCAATTCGAGAAAAGGATCAGGTTCAATGGCACGCACGCCACAAACTGAAGAACGCAAGGAACGCGGCCGCGGCGGCCGCGGCCGTGACCGCGATCGCGACGGCAATCGCGGCGACCGCGACCGCGGTGAGCGCGACGAGGAGTTCATCGACAAACTGGTGCACATCAATCGTGTCGCCAAGGTGGTCAAGGGCGGACGCCGTTTTGCGTTCGCCGCGCTTGTCGTGGTCGGTGACGGCAAGGGCCGCGTCGGATACGGTTCCGGCAAGGCGCGTGAAGTTCCCGAAGCGATCCGCAAAGCGACCGATCAGGCCAAACGCGGCATGATCCGCGTGCCGTTGCGCGAAGGGCGTACGCTTCATCACGATTTGCGCGGCCGTTTCGGCGCCGGCAAGGTCATCTTGCGCACTGCGCCCGCCGGAACCGGCATTATCGCCGGTGGCCCGATGCGCGCGGTGTTCGAGACGCTGGGGATTCAAGATATCGTCGCCAAGAGCGTCGGAACTAACAACCCGCACAACATGGTGAAAGCCACTTTCGCTGCTTTGCAGGGCCTGACGTCGCCGCGCGCCGTCGCCACCAAACGCAGCAAGAAAGTCGCCGATATCATTGGACGCCGCGAGGACGCCGCTAAAGACGCGGCGAAGGAAGCGTAAGCCATGGCGAGCAAGAAAACCGTCACCGTGAAGCAGATTCACAGCGGCGCCGGCCGTTACAAGAATCAGCGCGATTCGCTAGTCGGTCTCGGTCTGAACAAGGTCGGCCGCGAACGCACGTTGGAAGACACACCCGCCGTGCGGGGCATGATCAATCGGGTCAAGCACCTCGTGGTCGTGGTCGAGAAAGCATAACGAAACGAACCGCGGCGCTGATATGGCGCCGCCAACGGATAAGATGTCGAGGAACTGGTCATGAAGCTTAACGAATTGCGCAATCGCGAAGGCGCGACCCACCGCCGCAAAGTGCTCGGCCGCGGGATCGGCTCCGGTCTGGGCAAGACGTCAGGCCGTGGCGTAAAGGGTCAGAAGGCGCGCACCGGCGTGTCGATCAACGGCTTCGAGGGCGGTCAAATGCCCTTGTACCGCCGGACCCCGAAGCGCGGCTTCAAGGCGATCTCGCGCCGCGATTTCGCCGAAGTCAGCCTCGGCCGCCTGCAAGCCGCGATCGATGCCGGCAAGTTGAATGCAGCCGACAAGATCGATGCCGCCGGTTTGGTGAAAGCCGGTGTGATTCGCCGCGCGCTCGACGGTGTTCGCGTGTTGGGTGGTGGCGAACTGAAGGCCAAGGTTTCGCTCGAGATCGACGGAATCACGGGGCCCGCGCGTGCCGCGGTTGAAAAAGCCGGCGGATCGATCGCGATTGTCGCGCGTCCGCAGCCGCAACCCGGCCCCAAGGAACGGACCAAGAAGGCGCCCGCGAAAAAAGGGTAGTGAAATCAAGACAACCGCTCCGGCGATGCGTCAATTCGTTGCCGGCCGGTCGTTGAGGACAAGACATGGCTTCTGCCGCTGACCAGATCGCTGCGAATATGAACTTCGGTGTGCTGTCCAAAGCCACCGAGCTGAAGCGCCGTATTTGGTTCGTGCTCGGCGCTTTGATCATCTACCGCATGGGAACGTTCATTACCCTGCCGGGGATCGACCCGTCGGTGATGGCGGAAATCATTCAATCGCAAAGCGGCGGCATGCTCGGCATGTTCGACGTGTTTGCGGGCGGTGCGTTGTCGCGCATGAGCATCTTCGCGCTCAATATCATGCCGTATATTTCGGCCTCCATCATCATGCAGCTCATGTCCGTGGTCATCCCGACTTTGGAGCAGTTGAAGAAAGAAGGCCATAGCGGACGCCGTAAAATCACCCAGTACACCCGCTATCTCACAGTCGCCCTGGCCACGTTTCAGTCGGTGGGCGTCAGCATCGCCTTGCAGAATCAGATGGTGAGTGGACAGTCGGTGGTGATCAACCCCGGAGTGGGCTTCGTATTCACGGCGGCCCTGACCCTGGTAACCGGCACCATGTTCTTGATGTGGCTTGGTGAACAGGTCACCGAGCGGGGCATCGGCAACGGAATATCCATGATCATCTTCGCGGGAATCGTGGCG
>JAGREB010000490.1 GCA_020446775.1 Paracoccaceae bacterium | reverse complement strand
CGTTTCGCGGTTGCAATTGCCTGAAGCCCCGCGACGCCCGCGCCGAGAATGAGCACTTTGGCCGGCGTGATCGTTCCCGCCGCCGTCATCATCATCGGGAACATCTTGTTCAGTTCCGAAGCCGCGAGCAACACGCCCTTGTATCCCGAGATCGTGCTCATCGAACTCAGCACGTCCATCTTCTGGGCGCGGCTGATGCGCGGCATCAATTCGAGCGCGAAGGCGGTCACGCCTTGCTTGGCGATGCCTTCCATCAATGGCTTGTTGGTCAGGGCATTGAGACCCGCCATCAGGATCGAGCCGGATTTGAGTTGGCCGATCTCGTCGCCGCCATCCTCGGCGGTCATCGGACGCTGCACTTTCACGACGACATCGGCCGACGCGCAGGCCGCGGCCGCGTCGCCCGCAATCTCGGCGCCGGCGGCTTTGTAGTCGTCGTCCGAAATGCTCGCGGATTTGCCCGCGCCGCTTTCCACGACGACCTTGCAACCCAGCCCGACGAATTTTTTGACGGTGTCGGGTGTCGCCGCAACCCGGGTTTCGTCGGGGCGGCGTTCTTTAAGGACCGAAATCTGCATGATGAAAAGCCTCTGACCCATTGAGCGGCGCATGTGACGGTTTCGCGCGCCGACGACTGCCCCGACACGCGGACGGCGTGTCCCCTCGGGGCCGCCAATTCATGCAAATTCGCGGCCCTTTGCCAAGGGACAAGCCTGTGGAAATCTCGGTTTTTTCGGGTGACGGACAGATGGTGGAGGTGACACCGGTATTCATCTAATCTAGGCGGCCGCGAACGCCGTACACAACAAAGTTGCGGGCGCAAAACGATGCAAACAGCCAATCAGCGATGATAATGCGAAGCTTCATATTCGCTTGTGCGGTCATTGGCTTGCTGTCCCCGGCGCAGGCGGAAACCCAGCGCGAGCGGCTGCTCTACGAAATCATGCTGGGCGGTCTGCACATCGGCGATTCGATGGTCACGTTCTCGCAATCACCCGACGCCTACCGCACCAGCCTGTCCATGACATCGCGAGGCATGTTGCAGTGGATGCAGAACTTTTCCGCTGGGGTTTCGAGCGAAGGACAGCTGGTCGGTTCGGCCACGGACGCCATTACCCCCGTCCCGCTGACATATCGCCGCGCATGGACCGCACCCGAAATGGCGTCCACCATGACGATGCATTTCGACCCGCGGACGGGACTCGCAACCAGCGAAGAGAAGCTTTTCAATCCGGCGACGGGCGCGACATTGACGCCCGAAGACATGCCTTGGAACACGCGCCGCAGCCCGCTTCCCGACGTGCCGGAAAAATTGCGCCTCGGCGCCATGGACCCGGTCGCGGCATTCGTCAGCGCGCGCCTTGCCATACGTGATGCGGGCAAATCCGAAGTCCGCGTGCCGATTTACGACGGGCGGCGGCGCTATGACATTATCTCCACGGCCAGCACTCCGCGGTCCTATACGATTCGGGACCAAACGCACGATGTCGTGCCGGTAACCTCGCGTGTCGAGCCTGTCTTCGGGTTCGAGCCCGACGCCGAAGACCGTATGCGCGAAGGCGAAGGCAAGGTGCTGTTTTCGAACGACGAGCGTTTCGTGCCGTTGCAGGTGATCTTGGGCAACAGCATGTTTTCAAGTGTTATGAATTTAGTCGCGGATTGCGAACGCGACCCAGCCGCCTGCGCCGCGATCACGGAAACGACTGAGGACGGCGAAACAGCCAGCAACTAGCGGTTCGTTTTGCGAGCGAACGTCAAATTAATTTTCCGGGATTCAGGATCCCCTTGGGATCAAGCATCGCTTTAAGATTCCGCATCAACGCGATTTCCTCGGGCGTTCTCGACCACGCCAAATAATTCTTCTTCTCCAAGCCGATGCCATGTTCGGCGGAAACCGAACCTCCTAAATCGCGGATCGCTCCGTAGACCACATCGTCGACCGCTTTTTTGACGTCCGGCGCGCGGCTGCCCGGCGCGGCGATAATATGCAAATTGCCGTCCCCGACGTGCCCCAAAAACAGAAGCGTCGCCTCCGGGTAAAGCACAGTCACTTCGGCTTTGACGCGCCGGCCGTATTCCGCCATGTCGCCAATCGGCAGCGAAACGTCGTAACCCCAAAACGGGCCCAACTCGCTGAACGCCGCACCGGCTTGTTCGCGCAGCGCCCAGATCTCTTCACGCGATTTCTCGTCGTCGGCAACCGCCGCATCGGCGATCAATCCCGATTGGCGGCCATTTTCGATGACACGCTTGAACCGTGCGAGGTCGTCTACCGCATCGCTGCCGGTGACCTCGACGATGACATAGTAGGTATAGCCGGCCTTCAGCGGTGACGGCAGGTACGGCGTATATTTGCGGACGAACTGATCGTAATCGGACCACATGATCTCGAAACTTGTCAGCGTTCCCGCGAGCGCGCGTTCCAGGTATCGCAGCAATTTGAGAACGCCGTCATCGTCGGCCACAGCCAAAAGCGCGGTGGAAGCACCGTCCGGCTTGGCGCGCAATCGCATAACCGCCCGGGTCACGATACCCAGCGTTCCTTCCGACCCGATAAACATGTGTTTGAGGTCGTAACCGGCATTGTTCTTGATCATGCGGTTCATCGACGAAATGACGGTGCCGTCTGCAAGTACAACCTCCAGCCCAAGAACCGATTCCCGGGTCATGCCATACCGGACGACTTCCTCTCCGCCGGCGTTTGTGGCGATCATCCCGCCGATCGTGGCCTCCCCGCGCGATCCCATGTTCAACGGCAACAGAAATCCGTTTTCGGCGGCAGTGTTTTGCGCATCGGCAAGCACGACCCCTGCCCCGACCGTCATGGACCGGTTGGCCACGTTGACGGTTTCAATCTTGTCCATACGGTCGAGCGCGAGAATGATCTCCGCCGTATTTGCCTGCGTTCCGCGCACCAGACCGCTATTGCCGCCCAGCGGCACCACCGGTTGCCCGGCAGCGTGACAAATCTTCATCACCGCCGAAGTTTCCGCGGTCGACTGCGGCCGAACGACGGCAATCGGCAGATCCACCTGCCGGCGCTGTAGGTAGTGCGGAGAAATTTTGTCACCCGTCAGGACGCCTTCATCGTCGAGAACACCGCGAAGCTGCTTCAACAATGTGTCGGGCGTGATCGAAGCCGCTCTCGCGTCCCCGGCCGAAAGTGAGGGCAGAACGAATGCTCCACCGGCAGTGCCCAGAATACGCCGCCGCGTGACATTGGCGGCGATTTCGTCGTTCCGATGGTCATCTGACATTCTGCCCTCCTTCGCGTGTTATCGTGGCGTGCTTTCTATTGAGCACCCACGGGCGGATCACTCGGATCGCGTTCGACAGCTTCACCCCAGTTCGGGTCCCACGCCACGTAATTCTCAGGCCCCAAGCCGAGGGACGACACATCCATTACAAAAGTGCGGATGCCCGTCATGAAGCGCTCGCCGGTGCTGCGCGACCACACCAACTTCTGACCGTCGGGCGAAATATGCGCCATGCCATTGAATCCCCCGCGCGAGGTCAGCTGCTTGGACTCGCCGGTCGCGATATCCTGCAGGAACACTTCCCAATCGGTTGGGCCAGTCGCTTTGATGATCGCGAAATGATGCCCGTCCGGTGCCGGAAACGGATGCCAGTTCATACCGCGATCAAAAGTGTGCCGGCGCCATTCGGTCCCGTCGCGCTTGATGCTGAAAAACGTCATCGGCGTCGGCTTGGTCTTGCCGTATTCGCTGTTGCGCCAGGCGCGAAACACGATGTGCTCGCTGTCGGGCATGAAGAACGGCGCACCTTCCTGCCAATCCTTGGTCGCGGTGATGCGGCGTTCATCTGTGCCGTCTGAGCGCATGACCCACAGATCCATGTTGCCATCGATCTGGCGGCCGAACACGATCCACTCGCCGTCCGGGGAAACGGCGACTTCCGCTTCGTAGTTTTTGTTGGTGGTCAGGCGCTGAACGTTGCCGCCCTTCAAATCGGATTTGTAGAGCTCGGCACCCTGCGGATAGTCGTCCTGATCCGACCAATTTCCCTTGGGCAAATCCATGTTGTCGCGCGTCGACGTCCAGACGACATGCTCACCGTCGGGAAAGAAGAATGAACAGCCGTCTTGGCCATGGTCGTTGACCCGCCAAATCTCTTCGCCGTCATCGCTGTAAATGTATGTCAGCGCACCGTCCGTTCCGAACGGCGTTTTCACCGCATCTTTATCGCGCGCCTGCGCGATGAGATATTTGGAGTTCGGTGCATAATACGCTTCGGCCGAGTCAGGAATGTTTGGGATCATGCGAGACGGGAATGCCGTATCGGAGGTTAGCGACGCCGTATCTTCGGCTGCGTGCAAAACGCGATCTTGACGAGGCAGGCTCGTCGCGATGAGTGCAAACGCGACGGCGCTGCCGATCATCGTGACACGATTGGCTTTCATATGAGTTGTCTTTCAATTTAAGGGTTAGATGCCGCGATCGAAGGCGATCGCAATTAGATTATGAGTTGCCCAAAAATGCCGCAATGACTTAACGTGCTCAAGAATTAGGCAGTACTGTTACAGAATACGCATGGATCGAAACAGCAACCGACGCATAACGTGCTGTTGACGTGCAGTTGACAGAGAATATTTCTTGGATCGTTCGGGAGCAGCGCGCGCTTGAAACCGCCCGCTGCGGCATGCGCTCCGGTCAAGTTCGCGAAATCGAAAAACTACGATGCGTTTTACTTCGTTTCGATGCGCTGTTTGACATAAAGACCGATGTCGTCGCGAAACGCAGTCCAATGATCGGTGTCGAAAACTTCCGGCGTCTTGGCTTCAACGGCTTTACGAACGTTCACCGGCAAATCGTCGAGGCTTTTCAACTTCGCACCGTATGCCCTGCCGATCGTTTTGCCCGGACGATTGCCCATACCGATCCATGGATGCCACGTCACCATGTTGACGTACTGCACCGCGGTTTTCGCGCGCGGCGTGCTTTGACCGGCTAGATCGTCGAGAGGGACCGAATACGTGAAATGCGAATCCCAAAAGAACATCCGGCCGGCTGATTCGCTGGGATATTTGTCGGGGCTCAGCGGGTTGGGAAATTTGAACGACGATTGCTGCGGCATGTAGAAATAATCGCCGATGATCTCCATCGGCATGGTTTGCGGCTTCACCGTCGCGTTCTCATCGGTGATCGACCCTTCCGGGCCGACTTTGATTTTGAGGGGCCCGCCGAGGAACTGCCATACTTCGCGCTTTTCGCCGGTGACCGGATTTTCCCACACATCGAGCGGCTCCTCCGTGCCGAACTGGCAATACACGCCGCATTCGAATGCGGTCGCGGAGTACGTCATCCCGTCGGCATCGGGTTTCCAAAAACTGTGGGCGTAATTCAGCAGTGTGAAGAACGGGATCATATTGCCGTCGTTCATGTACCCGTAGATGTGCAGCTTGGTATAGGAATGTACGTGCTCTTCGATGCTGGGGCCGGTGATACGCGCGCGGAATCGGGCGCGTTCTTTTGGGTCTTCGAAGTCGACCTTCGGCGCGGCCGCCATGGCGCGCGTCGGCACGACAATCGGCAGCATCACGCCGGCGGCAGCAAGCGAAGGTCCGGAGGTCAAGATTCCACGACGCGTGATTTCGGCTGGAAACATGGCGGCACACTCCTCTGTACGGTCATTAGAGTAGCGGTGCCGCGTTCCCCGCGCTAGCTGTCGAGACGCTCGCTCAGCCCCACTTTCTTCAATGCGCCCGCCTGGCGCTTCGCCAGCGCCGCGATATCGAAGTCCTTGATCGTGTCATGAAACAGGCGATGCCAATTGACGTGCGCCTTCAGGCGCATGAATACGCCGCCAAGTCCAATCGCGGCCCGATCCATCAGCACGAATTCGCGCGGCGGCTTGACCCCGCCCAATTCATGCAAGCGCCGATGCACCTTCGATGCCACTTCATAGCCGTATTGCGACGAATTGGTTTCTTCGATCAGACGCGGGCGGTCTTCGAGTAGCGGGGCATAAACGAATGTCGCCCATTGATGCAGCGTGTCGATGACTTCGTTCTTGAGGCCGGTGAACCCCCATGTCTCATAGGCCGATACGGCGAGATCGCGGTCGCCGCGCTCAACGGCGAAATACAGATCGATCACGCCTTTGACAAATTTAGGATGGAAAACGCGAATACACCCGAAGTCCATCAAGTTAATCGAAGCGTCGGGCCGCGCCGTGTAATTGCCGAGGTGCGGGTCGCCGTGAATCACGCCGTAACGATAAAATGGAATGTACCAAGCGCGAAATAGATTGACCCCAAGTTCGTCACGCATCTTTTGCGGGACATCCTCGCCGACGATCTCGACCAGCGACCTTCCCTCGACCCACGACATGGTCAGAAGCCGCGCCGTCGAAAGATTGGCGATCACGTCGGGCACGTGGATGTGCTTTTCCTTCGCCAACATCAATCGGTAGAGCGACAAATTCTTCGCTTCGTTGGCGTAGTCCAGTTCCTCACGAAGACGGGCCGCAATTTCGTCCCGAATCTGGGTTGGGTCGATGGCGCGATCCATGCCGCGATATGCCGCGAACGCCAATCTCAACTGCCGCAGGTCGGCTTCGACCACCGAATTCATGTCCGGATACTGAAGTTTGCAGGCGAGCGCGGTGCCGTCCTTGGCGACGGCGCGGTGCACCTGCCCCATCGACGCCGCCTTGACGGCCTCGCGCTCGAACGATTTGAACTTCGATTGCCAATCCGGCCCCAACTCGGTGGTCATACGCCGGTTGACGAACGGCCAGCCCATGTGCGGCGCATTGGCCTGAAGCTGCGCCAGTTCCCGGGCGTATTCCGCCGGCAGCACGTCGGGGATCGTGGACAACAACTGCGCGACTTTCATCAACGGGCCCTTGAGCCCGCCAAGCGCGTTCTTCAGGTCTTCCGCATTCTTGCTGCGGTCGCCTTTGCGGCCGAGAAACCGTTCGCCTGCGATGCGCGCGGCGAACCCGCCGATCGACGTGCCGACTTGGGCATAGCGCTTGACCCGCCCGCCCAGCGTATTGCGTTCGGAGTCATTTCCCCGGGGCGGCATTTTCGTCAGCTCATCGATTCCAGTTGGTCGATGAATTGCGACAGCATGGTCATGCCGCGCTTCCAGAATCCGGGATCGGACGCATCCAGCCCAAACGGCGCCAGCAACTCCTTGTGCCGCAAGCGGCCACCGGCCGAAAGCATGTCGAGATATTTGGCTTCGAAATCGGGCACCGATTTGGAGGCGTAAACGCTGTACAGCGAATTCACCAAGCAATCTCCGAATGCATAGGCATAGACGTAAAACGGCGCATGCAGGAAGTGGCTGATGTAGCTCCAGTACCACTTGTATTCGTCATCGAAGACGAATGCGGGACCGAGGCTTTCGCGCTGGACCTTGAGCCAAATCTCGCACAACCGTTCCATCGAAAGCTCGCCGTTGCGCCGCTCGTCGTGAACGTGCCGTTCGAATTCATGGAACGCGACCTGGCGCACGACGGTATTGAGCATGTCCTCGACCTTGCCCGCGAGCAGCGCACGCCGTTCCAGCGGCCGTTTTTCCTGC
>JAGREB010000489.1 GCA_020446775.1 Paracoccaceae bacterium | reverse complement strand
CTTCTCGATCTTTTGCGGCCTCGGCTACGCGGTAGCGGTCTATGTGAACTATCCTTTGTTCAGGTACTACCCGCTGGTCGACCGCTTTTCGTTGACAGACATCGCCAACCGAACTCTGGGCCCGGCCATGACTTGGTATGGGTGGATCGCGATTGCGGCACTGCCTGCGGTCGTACTCGCCGTCGTCGGCAAACTTGCATTGCCGTCACGTTTGATCGACAAGTTGACACCTCTGCTTTGGCTGGTCCCGTTCGCAATTCTTGCAGCAGGTTGGGTGCGCGAAAAAAGTTGGCTCGTTGGCGCAGGCTGATACGCAGCCGCCTTCATGCGCCACTTCGCGTTCATATTCGCATCACTCTTAGGCTTGTGCGCCGCCGTACCGCCATCGGCGGCCGGGGGACGGATCGAGGCCATCAAAGCACGCGGGAGTCTGACCTGTGGAATCGTTATCCGCGTGCGTGGGTTCACCGAAATCGCGCCAGATGGCAGCACTGTCGGATTTGAACCTGACCTGTGCCGCGCAGTTGCTGCCGCGATTTTGGGTCCGGACGCCCAGGTCCAGTTTGTAACGACAGATCATATCGAGAACTTCCTATTAACCGGGGAGCCGGACGTTGTCGCGCGCCGCTTGACCGTGACACTGCGCCGCGAATTGGAGCCGGGCCTTGTCTTCAGCCGGGTGGTCTTCTTCGACGGCACCGCGCTGCTTGTGCACAGCGACAGCGAATTCACCGCACCCGCTGCACTTGCCAGCAAGACAGTATGCGCGCGCGGCCAATCGGAAGCCGAAGGCGGGTTGCGCGCTTATTTTTCCAGGAGAAACCTGACGCTCGAGGTGCATACGGAACCCGATTTGCCTGCCGCGACAGCCGCATTCGAACGCGGCGACTGCGAGGCGCTTGCGGCGGACTTGTCCGAACTCGCGCCGATCAAAGCCGCACAGCCCGGCCGATTGACCATTTTGCCGGAGATCCTGTCGAGAGAGCCGCTTGCCCTTCTCGCGCACGCGGACGATGCGCAATTCACCGCCATCGTCGACTGGACCATGAACGCACTGCTTGCGGCGGAAGAACTCGGCGTCACCCAAGCGATGGCGAAAGCCCCAAGCGAGATCACAGATCAAGAAGCCGGCCAATTGCTTGGGCAAGACCCCGGCAATGGCGCTGTCCTTGGACTGCGCGAGTCCTGGGCGGCCGATGCGATCGCCGCCACCGGCAATTACGGCGAAATTTACGCCCGCAATCTCGGCGAAGACAGCCCCATCAAACTTCCGCGCGGCTATAACGCCCTGTGGCGCGATGGCGGACTACTTTACGCGCTCCCCCTGCGTTAGGTCGGGATGTCGCTCCGCCAGCCTACGGGCATCCGTTAAACCTGAATGTACTCGCCATCCATTTTCTCGACATCGGCCAGGGTCTTCGGTGGCTGTTTGCGCTCCGTTGGCTTGTCGAAGTCGGGCTGTGCCTTGCCGGGCACCGACAAGGTGCGCGACGACGATTCCGCCGGCGGAATGAAAACGCCGCGTTCGATGTAATTGGCGAGTACTTTGCGCAACGGCCGCATACCACGGTACGGATTATCCAGCGGGTCACCATTGCCGAGATCGTTGGGCAAGCCGACATCGGCCGCGTAATCGACCACGTATGTCGATGGTTCGTCCCACATGGCGAGGTTGACATGCGCGTTGGCGCGCGCACGGCGCAAAGCCAGAAGATCGATAGTCCCCGCCAGAACGGCAGCACCGGGCGTATCGATTTCCCCCTGAATAGAACCATCGAAATTGACGAGCTTTGTGTAACCGCGCATCTGATTGGTGTGCTCGAATTTGGAGTCGGGGTTGAACTGTTCGCCGCCAGGCAGAGGCGAGAGCACATAAGCCGTATTCTCGAATCCGCGCGTCTGGCGCGCCATGTCCCAGCCGTGACGCCCCGCGCCATGCCCTTCCGATGATGGATGGATGATGACCTCGGCGCCATATTTCGTCAGCATGCGCGCGATTTCCGGATGCGCCTGATCGAAACA
>JAGREB010000047.1 GCA_020446775.1 Paracoccaceae bacterium | reverse complement strand
GATGGAAGATGAAACCCGCGGCGAGACCAAGCAGACGATCGCGTCGTTGAACATGACCTATGACATCAACGACAACACGTCGATCCAGTCCATCACCGGATACGTCAACACCGACGACTATTTCACCGGCGATTTCAGCGGCGTCGGCTCCATCATGGCCGGGACCACCGCCGATACCGATCAGTTCAGCCAGGAACTCAAATTGCAAGGTACCGCTGCGGGCGACAAGCTTAGCTACATCGCCGGCGTTTATTACTTCCACGAATCGGCCGATCAGGTCTTCTCGTGGCGCTTCCTTACGCCGGCATCGACCAGCACGATCGACGCCAAGACCAAGAACATCTCGGTGTTCGGTCAGGCCGATTACGCCGTGACGGACGACCTGACTTTCACGGCGGGTATCCGCTATGCCCGTGACAAGAAGGATTTCACGGAAACGATCAATGTTCTGCCGACCGCGATCGTTCCGTCGGGTCCGCAGGCGCCGGTCGTACTCGAGAACACCTACAAGAAGTGGACGCCGAAGTTCGGCATCGACTACGCAGTGCCCACCTCGGGTGCGATCGACAGCCTGCTGCTGTATGCGTCGGCCGCGCGCGGATTCAAGTCGGGCGGTTACAGCGCCATCGCGATCTTCAACTTGAACGATGCGCGCACGCCGTATGGACCTGAATCGAATTGGACTTACGAAGCCGGTTTCAAGACCGACATGCTCGACAACCGCCTGCGCATCAACGCCAACTACTTCCAGGCGCGCATTTCGGACCTGACCCTGAACGCGACGGTCACGGTCAACGGCATCTCGTCGTTCCCGGTCCAGAACGCAGGTAACGCCACCATCTCCGGCGTTGAGTGGGAAATCACCGCGGTGCCGTTCGACGATTTAACCCTCTATGCGAACGGGGCGTTTGAAAGCGGCAAGTTCCGCAATCTCGTTCCGGGCAGCGCGCCGACCAACGCGCCGGCTTCGTTCGGTGTTGCCGATCCGAAACCGCCACAGGTGCCGGATGCCACCGTTACTGTCGGCTTCGATTACGGCGTCGACGTTCCCATCGGCAACCTCGACGCGCGGTTCCTGTTGGGGGCCGATCTCTACCACACCGACAGCTTCGTCACCGCCGCGACCAACGATTTCATTCTCGACGGTTACGACCGGGTCAACGGCTATGTCGGCATGTCCATCAACGATCAATGGGACCTGCGTTTCGCGGTCAAGAACCTGACCAAGGAAACCACCATCATGACCGGAAGCCGCTCGCTCGGCGGTTTCGTGACGATGGCGCCGCGCGAGTACATGTTTACCATCGGCTATCGGATGTAAGCCGCGCGGTATCGTAAGACCGACGAATAATCGGCGGGCCCGGGGGCGACTCCGGGCCCGTTTCTTTACAGCCCACTTCCTTTCAGAGCCAAGATTTTGCAAATGTTTGCGGGAGCCGCGTCTCAAAGCGGGAACCGCGTCTCAAGCCATCTCGCGCCGCGCCTTGGCCGCCATGAACATGATCGTTGCGCCAACCGGGCTTAGGATCGCGGCGGCAAGCGAGATTGAATCGCCGACGCGCATCTCATCGCGGAACACGTAATCTGTCAGCGCCGCGATGAAGACCGCGCCCAGCGATATCCCGACCAAATTGGTGATCGCGTAGTAAAGCGCCGTCATCCGCCCGCGTAACCGATTGGGCGTGATCTCCTGGATCGCGGCAAGCGACGCGCCGGATGGAAACACGAATAAGGCCACCAGCGGAACCAGCATCGCAAGCGACAGCCAGCCGTTCGGCATTTGCGTGGCGAGCACGCCGGGCACCGTCATCAAGGCGTTGCTCCAGGCAATGGCATAAAGGTTCGCGTCGACGCGCCCGCGCTCCATCAGTTTGCGCACGATCCAGCCGCAGCCCAATCCACCGATGAACGGCACGATCAGATAGAGCGTACCGAACCGCGCGCCAACCTCGGCGATGGTCCAGCCGTGGTGGCGGATAAAGAACACCGCCAGCCAGCCCACCGTGCCGTAGCCGAGCGTGTTGTAAAAGCAGTACCCGAAAAAGTGCAGTCCGACGACGCGCCGCCGGGAGCGGACGAATGCCAAAAGCTCGGCCCAGGTCGCATCGCTCCCGGTGTGCTCGCGGCGCTCCGGCTCGCGCAGGATCAGGAACCAGACCGCCCATACCAAGCCCGGCAATCCGACCGCCATGAACACCAGTTGCCACATGTCCAGTGTGCCAAGCCCGGGAATCGGCATCGGGCCCACATCGGCCAATGCGCTCGATACCAATCCACCGCCGACAAAACCGACACCGACGCCGGCCGAGGCGATCATGGTGTAAACCGACAACGGCATAGTGCGCCGGCGTGCCTCGAAATGGTCCGCTATAATCGAAGACGCGGCGGCGGCGATGGTCGCTTCGCCGATTCCGATTCCAACCCGTGCCGCAAACATCTCCCAAAAACTCGCTGCCAGTCCGCAGGCCGCGGTCATCAACGACCACACGATCATGCCGACGAAAACCAGGCGCATCCGGTTTGCGTGATCGGCGACCCAGCCGCACGGTAAGGCCATCAATGTGTAAAACACGCCGAACGCCGCGCCCTGCAAGACACCGATCTCGGTGTCGCTGAGCAACAGGTCGGCTTTGATCGGTTCGACCAAAAGCCCAATCACCGTTCGATCGACGAACGAAAACAGATTGGCGAAACTGAGGACGATGACCACGGTCCAAGCCCGGGCCGGGCTGGGCCATGCATCTCTGGACAAAGCAGGAGCTGCGGCCAGCATGCCACCTCCAAAACCGGGGAGCGGACCCTACCACGGGCGATGACAATGACAATTAGGTGCGATTATCGGGTGGGCGCGGCCCGGACGTTTCACTTGGCGGACGAGAACCGGGGATATCTCGCGAGCTGCCGGACTGCGGTCTAGAAACGGACCCTGCGTCAGATCAAATCCGATGGTTGCCGTAATGGCTAAACACGGACGGTCTTCACGAGACACTTTTGGGGAGAACAGTCATGACAGCAGGGGGAAAACAGCCCTCGACCCGCGACGCGCTGGGTTACCGCGCGAAGATAGGCGTCCTCGTTCCGGCGACCAACACCATCGTCGAACCGGAAATGGCGGCGCTGCAACCGCCGGGCGTGACCAATCACGTTTCGCGCATGAGCCGCGTCAAGCGCCCGACCCACGACATGGAACTTTACAAGAAATTCCTCGGCAAGTCGGTCGACATGGACCAAGCCATCGACCTGTTGTCGTCGTGCGAACCCAACATCATCGTCCACGGCCACTCGGTCGATTCCTTTGTCGGCGGCTTGACCGCGTCCGAGGTCATGCGCAAGCACATGGAAGCGCTGGCCGGCGGCATCCCCGTCATGCTGCCGTCGTTCGCCATGCTCAAGGCGCTCGAATGCCTTGGTAAACCGTCGAAAGTCGCCATCCTGACGCCCTGGATGCCGCCCGCCGACGAAGCGTGCAAATCCTTCTTCGAGTCCTGCGGTTACAAGGTGCTGGCGATCAAGGGTTTGCAGCACAAAACGCCCCTCGATATCGCCACCGCGACGCCCGAGCGCCTCAATGCGGCCGTCGATGAAATCAACGTCGATGGGGTTGAGTGCATCATCAAGGTCGGCACCAATTCGTCGATGGCGCGCCTTGTCGCCGACATGGAAAAACGATTGGCGAAACCGGTGCTCACCGTCAATGTCATTACCTATTGGGCGGGCTTGCGTGCTATCGGCATCGAAGACCGCATCAAGGGCTACGGCCGCCTTGCCGAGAACTTTTAATCATTCACGATCGTTCACATTGTTCACAAGGAATCACAATGGCTGTTTATCAAATCGCAATCGTCAAACTCACCAACCGCACGCCCGAATTCATGGAGTACGTCAAGCTATCGGCCGAACTCCTCAAGAAATTCGACTCTGAATATATCATCCGCGGCCCGGCCGAATCCGTGCTTGAAGGCGACGTGTTCAAAGGGGCTTCGGTGGTGGTGTCGAAGTGGCCGTCGCTGGAAAAAGCCAAGGAATTCTGGAACTCCGAGGAATACCAAAAAAAGATCAAGCCGTTACGCGCCAACACCGGCATCTACGACATCGGCCTGTTCAACGAACCTCCAAAATAGGCGGGCGCACGGCGCCGCGCACTAAACACCCCGAAACGCTTTTGTTTGGCGCGTTGCGCGCGCCCGCGCTATCACCGTGCCATGCATATCGTTGTAAGGATGGCGGTGGTGGCGCTTTTGGCGGGCTTGGCTGTGCCCGCCGCGGCCGGGCCGCGCGCGCAGGTCAAATGGTTCCTGTCGACCTGGGGCGCGCCGCGCGGCCTGACCAAATCGCTCGAGGTTCTCGCCGATACGGTCGCGCGCGAAACCGGTAACGGCTTCACCATCGAAATCGCCTATGGCGAGGCGCTCTCGCCGCAGCGAGACAACCTCGACAGTATTTCGGTCGGCATTATCGAGGCGGGCCACATCTGTCCCAACAATCACCCCGGCAAAACGCCGCTGATGCTGGCGCTCGAATTGCCGTTCCTGCCGATCGCCGACATGGACGCGGCGCAACGCTTGGCGCAAGTGTATTACCGCCATCCCGCCGTCGTGAAGGAGATGGACCGCTACGATGCCGTCGCGCTGATGCAAACCACCACGCCGCGCTACGAGCTGATGGGCAACGGTCCGCCGCCGGTTCATCTCGACGCTTATCGAGGAATGAGAATTCGCGCGCTGGGCGCGGTCGGGGAGGCGGCGCGTGCGCTCGGCGCGGCTCCGACCTCGGTGCCGACGCCCGAGATCTACAACGCACTCGATCGCGGCATGTTCGAGGCCGCGACGATACCGTTTCCCTATGCGTTCGGGGCCTACCGGATTTATGAGATCGCCGATTGGTATACGCTCAATCTCAACCTGGCGATGACCAACTGTTTTCTCGCAGTCAACAAGCACGCGCTCGCGGCGCTGCCCGATGTTTACCGTGCCGCGCTGATGGCGACGATCCCCGGTGCGGCGCAAGCGCAGATCGCGTTTCTGCAAGACGAAGAGGCGATGTGGCTCGAGAAATTCGCTGCCGCCGGACTGACCCCGATGGTCTATGACAAAGCCGAACTGGATGATTTCAAGCTGCGCGAAGCGCAAAAAGTCTGGGACCGCTGGATCGCCGAAGCCGACCGGCGCGGACTGCCCGGCCGCGAGATGCTTGCTTTCATTCTTGCCGAAGGCGCGCGCGCAAGCGAACAATCTGCCGCAACCGGCCGCTGACGAACGGGGAACACCGAATCATGCCACGAACCGCCGCCGGCGCCACCGGTACGCTGCCTGACGGCCGTATCAATCCGTTGTCGACGGCGGTGCGCGCGGGCGATTTTGTTTTTGTCTCGGGCCTGATGGCCAAAGACGATCAGGGCCAGATCGTCGCGGGAGACATCACGGTTCAGACCACGGCCGTCTTGGCGCGGCTCGCAACGGTGGTGGCAAGCGCGGGCTGCACCATGGACGATGTGGTGAAGTGTACCGTCTGGCTGACGGATGCCGTGGATTTCCCTGCGTTCAACGCGATCTACGAAAAGACGTTCGCGCCGCCGTATCCGGCCCGCTCGGCCGTGCGCGGCGATCTCTTGCTGCCCGGCGCGCGTATCGAACTCGAAGCGGTCTGTTACCGGCCCCTGGCGTGACACGTTGGCATGTCGATCCTCACGCACAGTCTTGAACTTGCCGATGCGGCGCTGAAACGGATCGAACGGTTCGCCGCCGTGGTCGGTGGACTTTTGATTTTCGCCACCATGGCCGTGACCATGGCCGAGGTTCTCGCGCGGCGGCTTTTCGCGACGCCGCTTCCGGGCTACGTCGATCTGTTCGACATCGGCATGGCCGGTATGACCTTGCTCGGCATGGCCTACTGTCAGGCCTTGGGCAGCCATGTGCGGATGGAACTGCTGATCGGAAAATTGACCGGCCGCACTCGTTGGTTGCTCGAATTCGTCACGACGGGCGCGGCGTGCTGGTTTGTCGCCGTTGTCGCCGCCTTCAGCTACGGCCAGACCCTTAAGGCGTGGCGGATCGACGATGTCACCATCGACATCTTATTGCCGCTATGGCCGGCCAAGGCGATGGCGACGTTTGCTCTCATTCTGCTCGCGCTGCGCCTCGCGGTGAACTGCGCGGGATACTTACGCTTGATGATCGATCCGCGCGCGTCTCCGATCGCCGTACCGCACACGGCGGCTGCGGAGGTGTCGTCATGACTTTGTCGCTTGCGATCGGTCTGGGTGGCATTGTCGTCATGCTGGCGCTGATCCTGGCGGGGATGCGCGTAGCGTTCGCCGCCGGTCTGGTTGGTTTCGCGGGCCTCGCGCTGTTGCGCGGCTTCGATCCAGCCGCGGGTCTGGCCGGGCTGCTGGTCACGTCCGAAGTCAGCCACTTTGCTTTAAGTGTCGTGCCGCTGTTCGTATTGATCGGTTACCTGTCGTTCCACGCCGGTTTGACCCAAGGCGCATTTGCCGCCGCCCGCGCATGGTTCGGGCGGTTGCCGGGCGGGCTCGCGGTGTCGAGCGTGTTCGCCGCGGCCGGTTTCGCGGCGGTGTCGGGCGCCTCGACCGCGACGTCGGCCGTGTTTGCGCGCATTGCCATCCCCGAAATGCTGAAATCGGGTTACGACCCGAAGCTGGCCGGCGCGGTGGTCGCGGTCGGTGGGACATTGGCTGCTCTGATCCCGCCCAGCGCGATCCTGGTGTTGTACGGCGTAATCGTCGAACAGTCGGTCGGCGCGTTGCTGTTGGCGGGCTTGATCCCGGGTCTGATCACGGCGGTTGTTTATGCCGGGGTGTGCATCGGTACGGTGCGCCGCAATCCGAACCTCGCGTTGGCCGAACCCGCCGTGTCGTGGGCGAAGAAATTCAAAGCGCTTTCGGAAGCCGGCGGTTTGCTCGCCGTCATCGTCATCATCGTGGTCGGGCTTTACACCGGCTGGATGACGCCGACCGAGGTCGGTGGCGTCGGCGCGTTTCTCGTGTTCTGTATGGCGATCGCGCGCCGCGCCACTACACGTGCCGACATCGTCCAAGCCCTGGTCGACACCGCGAAATTGACCGCCA
>JAGREB010000046.1 GCA_020446775.1 Paracoccaceae bacterium | reverse complement strand
TTGAAATCCGTCGTCAACGCACCGCGCCAGAATGGTTCGTTGTTGTAGAGGATTTCGTAATCGCCGCGGATACGGCCCCAGGTATCGAGCGTGGAATAATGGCCGGGCACTTCGAGGTGGATCATCACTCCGCCCGGCTTCAACAAGCGGCGGCATTCCGCGATCACCCGCGGTAGCGCTTTGCGTGAGGTTTCGTGCAACACCGCGCTGGAGGTGATCAGGTCGAAATGGTTATCGGGGAAATTGGTCTCCTCGGCGTTCTGCTGTGAGAAGTTGATGCCGACGCCGACCGATTCCGCACGCGCCCACGCGTAGCGCAACAGGCCCGCGCCGACGTCGATGGCATGAGTCTCGGCCTTGGGGAAGTAGCTAGCGATGGCCACCGTGGTGTGGCCCACGGTGCAACCCATATCGAGGATGCGGGTCGGGGCGCGGTCGGGCCAGCGCGTGAAATAATGGGAAACGATGGTATGGCCACGGATATCGTTCATGAACCCGCCGTTGCGGCCCATGTGATAGATCGCCGCCGCGCGGTCGAACACCGCGCCCTGGCGCACATCGTCGTCGCGCGTGACGGCATGGTAGTTGCCGGGCATACAGTGAATATCCATGGCGTCGATGTAGCGCGGCACCACAAAATCGGGATCCACCGTCAATGATCCTTTCGGATTCTTGATCTGCTTGGTTTTCGCTATCAGGTCTTCGAGCTGGCGGTCGACGCAAGTTCCCGCCGCATCCCACATCATTTCCTGAGCGGTACGCACCAGCGTCTGCCAGTCTTGATAATCGACTTCTTTCTCCATCTCGGCGCGCACTTCGATGTGATCCTTGGGCGCGCGGCCGAGGTGCTTGGTCGCGGCGGGGATCGCCTTGGCGTTCATCAAATTGGCTTGGCCGGGTTCGATTTCCCGCGCAATGAACGTCTTGAGGTCCGCGACGAACAACTGCTCGGCGGTCTCGTCGTGCGTGACCTTGGGCATCATCGGATGCGGTTCGAGCGTGGGGGCGTTGGCGAGTGACATGAGTTTCTCCGGATTTCGGTGAACGCGAGTGGACGGCCGGTGCGATTGCGTTTGGAGATCAGCCGTCGTTGATTTCTTTCAAGGTCCGGTCGAGCTCGTCGCCTTCGACCGTACGGTCATAACGCGCAAGATCTTCTTTCAACACGCGATAGACTTTGTGCAACAGGCGTTGGCGCAACGCGGAGCGATCTTTGGCCGCGCCGGCATCGGGTTGATACGTTTCGATCTCGTCGCGGTCGTAAAGTTTGTGGCGCTCGGCCAGCCGCTCGTTTGTGTCGAGCCGCTCGCGCAGGATCGAGACTTCGGCGGTCAATGCCGTGACCATCGCCATCAACTGATCGATGGCCCGGTCTTCGTGAAATTTCGGCATATGCCCTTTGGCGACCCAGACCTTTTGCGTTGGGCCGCCGAGGCCGGTGACAGCAACCATTTGAAACGTCTCCTGATGGGGTGAACGCTATTGGGGTGAACGCGCAGCATAAAACCGCCGGCACTTTGCCCCGTCACTTTGCCCGGTCACTTTGCCACGGCCATAGTCATGCCTTGTCATGAAATTTTATGTTAAACTCATACCCATTATGCATGAGGGATAGTCCATGGATTTGGATCGTTTGGCCCAGTTTTCAGCCGTCGCCCGGCGCGGCTCGATTGGTCAGGCGGCGATCGAACTGGGCCTGACCCAGCCCGCCCTGACCCGCAGCCTACAGCGCCTGGAGGCGGAAGTTGGGGGACGGTTGTTCGACCGCAGTCCGCGCGGCGTCGTGCTGACGGGATACGGCGAAACGCTTTTGCCCTACGCGCAGGCGATCCTGGCCGAAGCCGAACGCGCCAACGATGAACTGAAAGCCTTCAAGGGTTTGGCCAAAGCGAATGTGCGGATCGGCATCTCGCCCAACTTCGTTGCCTACATCGTGCCCGAAGCCTTGAAGCGGTTATTTGCCGCGCATCCGCATGTCACGGCGAGTGTAATCAGCGAGACCTACGAAAACCTGATCCGCATGCTGCGTGCCCATGAGATCGATGTGGTGTTCTCGCAGTACTTCGACAACCCCGCCAATCTCGATGTCGCGCCCGGCACCGACGTACGCCGTGAGACGCTGTTTACCAGCGTTTCACGTCCCTATGTCGCGCGCGAACACCCGCTGGCACGCAAGAGAAAAATCGCGCTCAAGGAATTGGCGGCCTTCGACTGGGCGATCCCGCTGCAAATGTCGATGGTCTATCGCTTCGAACACGTCTTCCGTGCGGCCGGATTGGCGACGCCCGTGCAAAAAGTGAATGCGTCTTCGCTCGCGCTGATTCGCAACGCCGTTTATGAGCTTGGGCTTGCGGCCGTGGTTCCCGATCACGTGATGGCCGAAGATGCGCGCGCAGGCCGCGCGGTTGTTCTTAACGTGCCCGAATTGGCTTTCGATTATCCGGTCGGCATGTCGTGGCGTGCACGCGGCACCCGCACGCCGGCCATGAGCGCCTTCGCGCGCATCTTGAGAACGGTTTCGGCCGAATTCGAGCCGGCGAAGCCGCACCGTCACGCAGAGGCGCAAAGTTGAAAAGCGCACCGGAAATGAATCCGGCCGACGCCGGCGCAGAACCAGGGTTTTATCGAGCGTGTCAGTTTTGATCGGTGAATGTTCAATTAAAACATATAGTTGTGTGATTTTTTCGGCATGGATTTAAGTTTAATATGAGACTCAAGATCGCCTTAGATCGCACTGAAATAAAACAATTTTTTGCCATCCGTTAATATTTTGGTTACCTTGGCCCGAGAGACTGCGGGAACGTGGCCGCGTCCCGATTCGACAGGATTGGGACGGGCGCGAATCGGGGTGCTTTGGGGCGCATGTACAACAGCCGACTCGACGGCCTGACCGAATACCCGTTCCAGCGCTTGAATGCGTTGTTGGCCGGAACGTCGCCGCGCGTGCCCACGGATCAACAAATCGCCATGTCGATCGGCGAACCGCAACATGCGCCGCCCGAAATGATTCGCGACTTACTGGTCGGCGATCTGTCGGCCTGGGGCAAGTATCCGCCGACGCCCGGCAACGCCAACTTTCGCGCTGCCGCCGCCGCGTGGCTGACCAAACGCTACGCACTGCCGGCAAATATGATCGATGGCGAGAAACACGTGATGCCGGTGTCGGGCACGCGCGAAGCGTTGTTCATGGCGGCGCAGTTGTGTGTGCCGCCCGACAAGAACGGCGCACAGCCCACGGTCTTGATGCCCAATCCGTTTTATCAGGTGTATTTCGGCGCGGCGGTGATGGCCGGCGCCGAGCCGGTGTTCGTTCCGGCAACGCGCGAGACCGGATTCCAGCCCGACTACGCAACCGTCGACCCTCGACATCTGGCACGCGCGGCGATGGCTTACATTTGTACGCCGGCCAATCCGCAAGGCACTGTGGCTTCGGTCGCGCGTCTGAAACAGATGATCGCGCTGGCCCGCGAACACGATTTCGTCGTCATCAGTGACGAGTGCTATTCCGAAATCTACGACGGCGCGCCGCCGGCGGGCGCGCTTGAAGCTTGCGCCGCGCTGGGCGGCGATCTGAAAAACGTTCTGGTGTTCAATTCGCTGTCCAAGCGGTCGAGTGTGCCGGGTTTGCGTTCTGGCTTTGTCGCGGGCGACGCGGATCTAATCGCCAAACTGAATAAACTCCGCAGCCACGGCGGCGCCGTACAACCGATCCCCGTACTCGACACCGCGGCGGCGTTGTGGCGCGACGAGGCCCATGTCGAGGCCAATCGCGCGTTGTATCGCGCGAAGTTCGACGACGCGGCGCAGATTTTCGGCAAGCAATTCGAGTTCTACCGTCCCGGCGGCGGTTTTTTTCTATGGCTCAATGTCGGCGACGGCGAACGCGCGGCCACGGCCTTGTGGCGCGAGGCCGGCGTCAAGGTTTTACCCGGCGGTTATCTCGCGCGTCCCGACGCTGCGGGGATCAATCCCGGCGCGCCTTACATCCGTGTCGCATTAGTGCACGACCGCGCGCGCACGGCCGATGCCCTTCAGCGTATGCGCCAAGTACTTGAGACGCTGTGATGAAAACTTCGACTTTCCCTTTCTTGCCGACGATGAGGAACGACGCATGACCGCCGCCAGCCGCACCCAACAAATGCCGTTCTTACCGCCCGCGTGGGCAGCGTCTTTGAAACGGGCAACCTGGATCACCTGCGGCGGCGTGATGATGGTCCTCGCGGCGATGATGGGTTTGGCGTTGATCACATACAACGCGGCCGATCCGTCGATGAACACGGCGACCGACGCAGCGGTCACAAATGCCATGGGCGCGGCAGGCGCGGCGTTTGCCGATCTTGCGCTGCAGGTGTTCGGCGCGGCGGCCGGCGTGATCGTGCTCGTCTTCGGCGCATGGGCGGCCCGCGTCATGCGTCAGGAGCCGCTCGATTGGCTGTGGCTTCGCACCCTTGCGTTGATTTCCGCGATGCTTTTGATCGCGGCCGCCCTCGAAGCCTTGCCCGCGCCGGCGGCGTGGCCGCTTTCCGCCGGTTTGGGCGGTTCATCGGGAGACGTGTTGATTGGCCTTGCGGTGATCGACCGGCTGGTTCAAGTGCCGCCGGGCGTGCAACGCGGGATCGCGGCATTCGTCGCGCTGGTTGCCGGGTTAGGATTATTGTCGTTCGCCAGCACCGTTCCCATGGCCGCGGTAGGGGCCTGGTTCGCCGCCATCGGACGCACGGTCGGCGGCGCGATTGAAGCGGCCGTTCAGTGGCCCGGCCGGGTTTTACGGATCGCCATTTCGGCAATCGCCGCGCGCACCATGAGCGGCGAAACGGACGCGATATCCGAACGCGCCGAACCGCGCGTGAGTGCTCAATCGGCCGCCCGCAAGGTCGAGCTGGCCGAGGTCGAGATCGACGACGAGGAAGAAGAAGAAATCGAAACGCCGGTTGCCGCACGCGCCAAGGACATTGTCGTCACGCCGACCAAGAGCGTGAAGGCGGCCAAACGCGAAATGGCCGCGCGCCAAGGATCGTTGTTGCGCAATACCGCGGGCAAAGGATTCTCCTTGCCGCACCTCGACATCCTGACCCCACCGCCGCTGGTGGCCGAGACCCGCGCCGTCAGCAAGGACGCGCTCGAGAGCAACGCGCGCCTCTTGGAAACCGTGCTCGACGACTTCGGCATCAAAGGCCAGATCGTCAAGGTCCGCCCCGGCCCGGTGGTAACGTTGTACGAACTCGAACCCGCACCCGGCACCAAGACCAGCCGCGTGGTTTCGCTGGCCGACGACATCGCGCGGTCCATGAGCGCGGTCGCGGTGCGCATTGCCGTCATTCCCGGACGCAGCGTGATCGGCATCGAGTTGCCGAACCAGACCCGCGAAACGGTTTACTTGCGCGAGATGCTGGCCAGCGAAGATTTCGAGCGCAACGACGGAAAACTGATTTTGGCCTTGGGCAAGGACATCGGCGGTGCGCCGATCCTGGCCGACTTGGCGCGCATGCCCCACTTGCTGATCGCCGGCACCACCGGCTCGGGCAAGTCGGTCGCCGTCAACACCATGATCATGTCGCTGCTTTACCGCAACACGCCGGCCGAAGTGCGCTTCATCATGATCGACCCCAAGATGCTGGAACTGTCGGTCTACGACGGCATTCCGCATCTGCTGGCGCCGGTCGTCACCGAACCCGGCAAGGCGGTGATGGCGCTGAAATGGGTGGTGCGCGAAATGGAGAATCGCTACCGCGCCATGAGCCAGCTCAGCGTGCGCAACGTCGCGGGCTATAACCAGCGCCTGCAAGACGCCGCGAAGAAAGGTCAAAAGCTGACCAAGACCGTGCAAACCGGTTTCGATCCCGAAACCGGTAAGCCGGTTTACGAGCAGCAGGAACTCGACCTCACGCCGCTGCCGTTCATCGTCGTCATCATCGACGAAATGGCGGACTTGATGTTGGTGGCGGGCAAGGACGTGGAAGCGGCTGTACAACGTCTTGCGCAAATGGCGCGCGCGGCCGGCATTCACGTCATCATGGCGACGCAGCGTCCGTCGGTCGATGTCATTACCGGCACCATCAAAGCCAACTTCCCGACGCGCATTTCGTTCCAAGTCACCAGCAAGATCGACAGCCGGACTATCTTGGGCGAACAAGGCGCGGAACAGCTGCTCGGCCAGGGGGACATGCTGTACATGGCCGCCGGCGGGCGCATCACCCGCGTGCATGGCCCCTTTGTTTCCGACAAAGAGGTCGAGGAAGTCACCACCCACCTGCGCGACCAGGGTGCGCCGGACTATCTGGAAGAGGTCACCGAAGAAGCTGATGTGTCGGACGTGCCGGGCTTCGCCAACTTGGGCAACGGCGCCATCGGCGGCAACACCGGCGGCGAGGACTCGATGTTCGACAAGGCCGTGGCCGTGGTCGCGCGCGAACGCAAAGCCTCGACCAGCTTCATCCAGCGGCATTTGCGGATCGGCTATAACAGCGCGGCGCGCATCATCGAGCAGATGGAAGCGCAAGGCATGATCGGCAAACCCAACCACGTCGGCAAACGCGAGGT
>JAGREB010000045.1 GCA_020446775.1 Paracoccaceae bacterium | reverse complement strand
CGGTGCAGCTTGGCGGCGGCATGCGTGGCCGCGAGCGGCGCAACCGCCGCCATGACGGCGATCAGGCAAATCCGCAGCAACGCGGATATTGGGCGCGCCAGAGGGCGTATCAGCGGGCGCATCGGGGGGTGTATCGGGGGGCGTATCAGCGGGCGCATCGGCGTCGCGCCGGCTTCACCAATAGTGAACCCAGCGCGCGTTTTCGGAGAAGTAACGGTAAGCATCGCGGCCATCCTTGGGCAGGTACTTTTCATATAGGCTGTGATCGTACCGTTCCCGGTATTGATCGAAAACCGGTTTATAGATGGCCATATGGACGTCGGGGATTCGGTGTTTTGCGCGGAAACCGGCCATGTTGACCGCCACAATCTGTTTGGTTTCGAACGGACCGGCCTTGGCAAGTTCGATTCCGCGGGGGCCGAAGATCGCCGAGCGGCCCGGGCCGCCATAATTGGTGTCTTCCAGGAACCCCGTGCCGCGCCGGCCAACGCTGATCGAGTTGTTGCAGATCATCGTGTACAGGCTGTTGTGATAGCTGGTCAGCTTCATGTCGTCGTATTCGAAGCCGCCGGTGGCGACGCGGGCGATGATCTCAGCACCCTTCATCGCCATGCAGCGGAACAGCTCGGGCTCGAATTGCACCGCCGACATGGCAATGTTGCCGATGTCGGTGCGCTCGACCGGGATCACGGCGTCCATGCCGTACATCTCGACGAACTTGTCGAACACGTCGTAGATCACGGTCGTGTACTGCTCGGAGCCGGGGAACATGCCGCGCACGTTGCGTTGCTTCCAATGGGTGGCGCGGACTTTGCCGTCCGGCCCCATCATCACCATCAAGTGCAGGATATGGCCCGGCCAGTTCTTCGGGTCCTTGGCATAGGTGCCGAACACGATATAGCAGTTGTACTGCTTGGCCTTTTCGCCGACGCGCGCGATTTCGGGGCCGTCGACTTCAAGCGCCAGATTGTAATGCTGTTCGCGCGTCCAACGCCGGAAACCGGTGATCGGGAATTCATGAAACAACAACAAGTCGGCGCGGCCGCCGTAACCTTGCGCCGCGTCGATGCACTCGACGAAGTAATCGAGGTTGC
Organism: Paracoccaceae bacterium; assembly: GCA_020446775.1. Taxonomy (GTDB): domain Bacteria; phylum Pseudomonadota; class Alphaproteobacteria; order Rhodospirillales; family Rhodospirillaceae; genus VGEM01. The sequence continues at coordinate 8,293 of JAGREB010000045.1, read as the reverse complement.
TCTTGATTTCGGGCCCCGGGTTTTCGCCATCGACCCCGTGCACGCGGGTTTGCACGACCGCGATGTTGACGTTGTCCGAGCGCAGCGGCACGGTCGGGTAGGTGCCGTCGTGGCGCACCATCGGTTCGGCGGACGTGGACATTACTGAATTTCCTGACACGGTGAAAAAAGCGGTTCGGCAGGCTAGTCAGGCTCCTAGGGTCAAGCAAGACGATTGAATCATTTGGTGCAATTTTCGCGCTATCAAAGAGCGACCCAAAACCGTTCGATACAATTGCCGCGGACAATCAAGTGACATAACGTCCGTTTCGAAACGCACGCGGCGTCAACAACGGGCATCGGGGGCGGAGTGGAATGTCGGAAGCAATCGATCGGCGAGGAACATTGACGATGGCGGCAGCCGGGGCGGCAGCTGGGGCGGCATTCGCCGCGAGCAAATCTGCAACGGCAAAACAGCCGCGCAATGCAAGCCGCAAGACCTATGTCCTGGTTCATGGCGCGTGGCATGGCGGTTGGTGCTGGCGCGATGTCGCGGCCGATTTGCGCGCCGCGGGCCATATCGTGCATGTCCCCACGCTGACGGGCCTCGGCGAGCGCGTGCATCTGATGAGCCCGGCGGTCAACTTGTCGACCCATGTGACCGATGTGGTGAACGTGTTTGAATTCGAGGAGCTCACGGACGTCATTTTGGTCGGGCACAGCTATGCGGGGCACGTCATTCCGCTAGTGGCCGACCGAATCAAAAACCGGGTTCGCCACATGGTTTATTTGGACGCCGTCGTGGCGCGCGACGGCCAGGCGTTCCTGGCGCCGGACGTGGCGGACGGCCGCCGCAAGGATGCCGTCGACGGTTATTTGCTGCCGCCGCCCGATGTGTCGTGGTTCGGTATTCCGACCGATCATCCGCTGGCGCCGTGGGTCACGCGTCACCTGACCAATCACTCGCTCAATTGCCTGGCCGAGACTGTGCATTACAGGAACGGCGCCGACGCCGATCTGCCGCGAACGTTTATTCGTTGTCTGCAACGCCGCGATATGAGCCAGCCCGATCCGCTCGAAAAGACGATCAAGGGCAAGCCGGGATGGGCGTGGCTCACGCTCGATACCGGCCATGATGCCATGGTCACCGCGCGGGAGGATTTGACCGCGATGCTGCTCGAAATCTCGTAACGCGCGACCGCCATACCCAATTAAATGCTCTCCATTTTCCTCATTGTTTTCGTCGGCATGCTCGGCACCAGTTTGCTGGCGCCGCTCATTCCGTTCTACGCGGCCCGGCTCGGCGTGAGCCCCGAGTTCATCACGCTGATCATGGCGCTTTATGCGCTGTGCCAGTTCCTGGCCGCGCCATTATGGGGCCGCATCAGCGATGCCTACGGGCGCAAACCGGTGCTGATGGCCACGGTCGCCGGGTCGGCGCTCGGCTTCGTGCTGTTGGGTTTTGCCGATTCGATCTGGTTGTTGGTGCTGGCGCGGGTCATCGGCGGTGTCAGCGCCGGCAACCTTGCCGCCGCCTATGCCTACGTCAGCGACATTACCACGCCGCAGAACCGTTCGGCCGGGCTCGGCAAGGTGGGCGCGGCGTTTGGATTGGGGTTCGTGCTCGGGCCCGGCGTCGGCGGCCTATTGGCGGGCGGCGACACTGCGCTTGACGCCAACTTCGCGCGTCCCGCTTTTGCCGCCGCCGCGTTGTCGGCGCTTGCGTTCATCGTCACGTGGATGCTCCTCAAGGAACCTGCAAAATCGGCCGCGGTGAAAAAGCCCGGATCGCTCAACCCGTTCGCGCGCTTCAAGGGCATCATCGGTCATCCGACGCTCGCCATGACGGTTGGGCTGACGATGCTGCTGACGACCGCCGCGTCGGTGCGGGAGTCGACCGTGGCGCTGTGGGCGCACGATCACTTTGCGTTGGACGCAAAAGAGATCGGTTTCCTGTTCGCCTACACCGGCCTCGTCATCACCGCCTGCCAGGGCGCGGTGATGGGCGCGGTATCTAAGCGGATCGGCGACGCGAATCTTCTGATCGTCGGCATCGTTGCCTATGCGACCGGTCTCGGCTGCTTTGTCGTCGCCGATTCCATGACGTTGCTGGTCGTCGGCACCACGCTCAACGCCTTCGGCACCGCGGTGTTCTCCAACGCGCCGCCGACGGTGGCGTCCAAGCTGGCGCAGCCCGACGAGCGCGGCTTGGTGCTGGGCGTCAATCAATCGGCCGGAAGTCTGGGGCGGTTCATCGGCCCGACCTTCGCCGGCACGCTCTACGGTCAAATCTCGATCACCGCGCCATTTTCGGCCGGGGTGGTCGGGCTCTTGCTGGCGCTGTGCGTTGCCCTGGTGTTGCGGTCGAAGCTGGCGGCGTCCGCACCGTCTGCGAACTAGTGGTTAGGGAAAATCCCGCGCGAGCGGCTATCCGGCAACCTGCTTATCCGACAGCTCTTCCGAATTGACGTTGAGGTCGGGGTTTTTCAGCGCTTCGAGTTCCTGATGCACGATGCGCAGGATGCGCGCGATATAATCGGCGTGCCATTGCTGGCGCTCGCGCGCGGCTTCGTCGCCGGGCCGGTAGGCGTCGATGTTGGCCTTGGTCACCGGCGTGCCGGCTTCCAGCAGGCGTTCGATGGTGTCCATGCGTTCGCGCATGACGGCCAACTCGGTCGCGACCGCCATGGTGATGGACAAGACCCGTTCGACGGCCGGGTCGTCGAAGAAATAGGGACGTTCGCCGCGGGCTTTGGCATTGGCAAGTGCATTGACGTCGATGTCGGTCATCGCGGGTGATCCTCGCTTCTACTTCCAGGCGCCGAACAGGTACCAGCGTTCGCCTTTGCGCGCGCCGTCATTCTGCGCGGCGCCTGCGCGTTTCAATTCAGGCTTATGGCGCGACAGGGTCGATGCCCACGACTGATACAGTCCTTGTTCGATGTCGGCCTCGACACCTTCGTCGAACATCTTGTCGCGCGCGAAGCCGGCATCGGCCATCACCTGGAACACGTCCATCGTGTGCAACTTGGCCCAAAACGGTTCGTTGTTGTACCAGCTGTCCCAATCGCGGGTGAATTTCTCCCACAACGTCGTCTTGTCGGTGAAATTCGGCTGTTCGATATGCAGCGTCAGGCCTCCGGGCTTGAGCAGCCCGTATATCTGTTTCATGCCGTCGATCAGTGTCGCGGCCGAGGTTTCGTGCCAGACCATGGTCGATTGAATCCAATCGAAGCTTTCGGGCTCGAACCTCAAATCATCGATGCCCATCTGCACGAATCGAATATTCCCGATACCAAGCGCGCGGGCGCGGGCGTGTCCAAAACGTAGCGACGGTGCGGCGACGTCGGCGACGATCACCTCTGCATCCGGATATGCCTGCGCCAGGGGAACCGAGTTCACGCCCATGCCGCCGCCCAGGTCGAGAATCCGGCGCGGCTGAAATTCGGGATGCTGCTCGCGCAAAAAACTGACCAGCGTCCGTCCGCCGCCGTCGCCGCGCGCGCTCATGGAGCCGGCAGTCGTGACGAACAACCCGATCTCATAACAAGCCCCGGCGGCGACGTCGCCGGGCGCCGTTTCGGTGTAGTAGCTGCCGGGCATCCAATGATTGTCGACCGAACTCAAGTAATCGGGGATTTCCACCGATGGGTCGAGTTGCAGCGTGTTGGCGCCGTCGTTGAAGGACTGCGCCTTGGCGCTGAGTTGCTCCCGTTGGCGGAACACAATCTGCCGGCCGCTTTGCTGGCGCATCTCCATGGTCGTGCGGCGCAGCGCCGCCCACATCTGATAGAGCGGGTCGGCGCGCATCGCCGCGCGCATTTCGCGCTGGTCGTCGAACGCGCGGCCGTTCGCGCGTTTGAATTCGGGCTCGACACGGTTTTCGAAAGCAAGCTTCGTTCCGGGGAAAATGCTCTGGCCCAAATGGACGTTGAGATTGGTCAGGAGGTTGAAGCGTGCGATGTCGTCGTGACCGACGTTGGGCGACATGCCGTGTGTCACGGTGCGGTCGTAGGTCGGCGGCAAGACACCCGGCATGGCTGATCCTTCAGTAAGCGCAGTCAGTAAGCGCAGTGCAAATCCTTCTGCCGAATTAGGCCGATCCGCCGCCGGAGACAAGGGGGGCGTGCCCGCTCCGGTATCCGCGGTGAGGTTGGCGCGAATCCGTGCCGCAACGGGAAACGGTTTAACGCGCTTTGGCAGCACTTTCGGCTTGCCCCGGGCGCGGACGATGGGGTACGCAGCGCCACCGAATTCGACTTTCAACGATTAGCGGAGCCACCATGCCGGTCATCCACGTCACCAATCGCGGCGGGCAAAAGCATGATTTCGATGTCAAGGCCGGTCAGACCTTGATGGAAGCCTTGCGCGACAACAACATGGACGTCGAAGCGATCTGCGGCGGGTGTTGTTCGTGCGCCACCTGCCACGTCTTCATCGATGACGCGTGGGCCGGAAAGCTGCCGCCCAAGTCCGAGGACGAGCATGAACTGGTCTCCGAGACCGAAAGCTACAAGCCGAACAATTCGCGGCTGTCCTGCCAGATCAAGCTCACGCCCGAACTCGACGGCCTAACGGTCGAAGTCGCGCCGGAAGAGTGATTCCGGCCGCGGCGGATCGAAGCAATCCGCCGCGTTCGCCTACAAGCGTTGCAGAATTTCAAGCGCGGCGCGTTCGCCCGATTCCATCGCGCCTTCCATGCCGCTTTGCATCACGGCCGTATGCTCTCCGGCGAAGTGAATGCGGCCGTGCGCTTGCGCGGCGATGTTGCCGTATTTGGCGATTTGCCCGGGGGCACGATAGGAAAACGTCCCGCGCGACCACGGGTTGGCGCTCCAGTTGACGGCGGCGATGGGTTCGATGCGTCCGGCCATGCTCGGTCGCGCGGTTACCAATTGCTGCGAGGCATAGGCGATAATTTGCGCCTCGGTGAATGCGCGGATCGGTTTGCTGGCGATCCCGGTCAGATACATCCACACATATTCGCCGCCCGGGATCAGCCAGTGATAGGCACGCCCCGCTGGCCCGTCGGTCCACAGCGACGATCCCATGCCATCGGTCTCCCAAAACCGGTCCTTGATGGCGAAGAACACGCTGGTCGACTGGCCGAAGGGGATCGACGCAACGGCTTCGGCCTGCAACGCCGGAAGCAGCGGGTCGAACTTGATCCCGCGCAAGACCGGCGCGGGCAGGGTGCAAACGACGAACCGCGCGCGGTGTTGTTTGCCGTCGGACGTGGTCACCGTGACGCCGGCCTCGTCCGCCGAGAGTGCCGAGACGGGCGTATTCATGACGACGTCGCCGTCCAGTGCTTCGGCCATCGCCATCGGGAGTCTGCTCATGCCGCCGACCACGTGATTGAACGGCCCCTGGCCTCGGCCCCACTCGGAAATCTTCTGATTGCGCCGCGCCCACAGCATCGACTCGCCATCGAGTGAATCCGCTTGGCCCAGCAGTTCGAGAAAGCGCAACGCTTCTTCGTTCGCGCCTTTCGAGATGAAGTGCTCGCGCAGCGAAGGATCGGGATCGTTGCGGCTCTCTTCAAGCCAGCTGTCGAGCTCCGCGAGTCCGCTTGGCCGCGGCATCAGCATTGCGTTCAAGGCGGGCAACGGAAGCCCCCGCATCGATTCGGGTAGTTTGTTCAGCGGCGACGCCGGCCAATCCGCCGCTTTCATCAACGTGCCGCCCACGTTCAAGGCAAAGTCGATTTGCTCGATTTGCCACGGCCGCCGGACCAAACCGAACTTGTCCAGCTGATCGATGACGCGTGCATAGAGCGGTCCAACCTCCGAACCGCCGCTTTCCGGCGTCTGAGGTTTATCCAGCAGGGTGCGAACCCGGCCGCCAACGCGCGAATTGGCTTCTATGACTCGAACGCTGAGTCCGCCGTCTTCGAGAATTTGTGCCGCCAGCAGTCCCGACAACCCCGCACCGATGACGATGACGTCGAGTTCGCCGGCCGCCCGCAGCCGGGGCGCGGAGACCAAAGCGGCGGTCGCGGCACCGGCCGACGCGAGCGTCGCGCGGCGTGTGGTTTGAAGCGTCATGATGAAAGACCGTTTTGTCTGCACAGATGGTCCAGGATGCCACGCGCCGACCGGGCGTCGTTGATTTCCATCAAATCACGCCGCTCGCGCATGGGCCGCTTCAGGTTTGCCCACAACCGGCGCAATGGCCGGCCGGAAATCAAATGGGCCAACGGTGTATGCGCCGCCAGGGCGGTTTCGATTTCGGCATGGGCGTCACGCCATGCCGTCGGTATGTCCGCGCGTTCGACTTTGCGGGCAACAATATTGAGGTGATCGGTATGCGGCGTGCGGGTAAGGGATTCGACAGCGAACCCCTCATTACACATTAAATCCGCCAGTCCGTGGCGATTGAACGATTGGATGTGGGCGCGGTGAAAGCGCCGGCGCGGCGCGTGGTACCAGGATTCGATATTCGGGACTTCGACGATCAATATCCCGTCCGGTTTCAGCCAGTCGCGGATCTTTCGAACCGCGTGACGCGGTTCGGGGAGGTGTTCCAGCACGTGGTGCATCGTCACCGCGTCGAACGTACCGGCATTATAGACGGCCGCCTGAAAGCCGCCGGCGAAGATGTCGAGCCCCAGACGTTCGCGCGCATGTGCGGCGTAACCTCGATGCGGTTCGATGCCGCACACAGTGAATCCGGCTTTGGCACAGATATAGAGGAACTCGCCGCCGCCCGCGCCGATGTCGAGCACGCGCGCGCCGGGTGCGACTAAATCCCGGAGTTGGGCAAGCCGCTCAAGGGCACGGTGTCCGGCACGCAAAATGTGCTTGGGTCTCGGCGCGGTGACGCCCTTATAGTCCTCGCGGTAATGTTCGCTGTAGTAGGCGCTCAGGTCGGCGTCGCTCGGGCGCGGTATGGTGAACACGTGGCCGCAGGCTTGGCACAATGCGGACGTCAGCGGCCCACCGGCGCGATCCCTATGCCCGACGATGCGGTGGTCGTGTCCGCCGCACAACGGGCATGCGTCGCGATCGGGCCGCGCCGCTATTTCGGCCATCGCCGATGCATCCACAGCCATTGGCCCGGCGTCGCGCGGACCCAATTCTCGATCTTGAGATTGATGTCGGCCAAGACGTCGCGCACGTCGCCTTCGTCGCGGTCGCTGCCGACGGGATACATTTGCTGTTCGAACGTCACCCGGAACCGGCAGCGGCCAAAACGTTCGCACCGCGCGGGAATCAACGTCACGTTATGACGCATGGCGAGGCGTGCCACCGCTTTGCCGGTCATGGCCGAACGGCCGAAGAACGGAACATCGAGGCCGGTATTCATCTTCTGATCGACCAGCATGTACACCAACCCGCCGTCTTTCAGATGGTCAACAATATCGCGTGCGCCTTCGGCGCCTTTGGGCGCCAATCCGGCGGCGTAGGTGTTCCTAATCCGGGCGATACGTGCATCGACCAGGGGATTGTTGGCGGCGCGATAGACGATCAACGCCGGACTGCCCAACGCCGCCAGCACCATGGGAATGATTTCCCAGTTGCCCAGGTGGCCCGAGAACACGATTGCACCCTTGCGGGAAGGGCGTTGCAAATGTTCGCGCCCGGCGACGTCGATGAAGGCATCCCACCGCGAACCCCATAGCCGTTCCAGTTGCGAGTATTCCGCCATAACGCGGCCGAAATTGTCGAAGGCCGCGCGGGTAATACGTTTGCGGCTTTCGAGTGTCGTTTCGGGAACGGCGAGCTTGAGATTCGACAGCGCGGTTCGCCACGCCCCCGTGACCGGGCCCAAGGACCGCGCTAAGGCGCCGCCGATATCGGATGCCATCGGCATCGGCAGCCGCCTGAGGAGTCCGAAAAACATCGCGGCGGAGATGTCCTCGAGACGGTGCGCGAACGTGACCGCGGGCTCCGGCGCGGTATCGACCGGCAGCACGTCATCCGGCTTATTTGCCACCGTCGTGTCGGACTTGGCGGCGGCACCGGCGGCGGTTTTGGTTGTCGTGTCTTTGGTGGCGTTCGCGTTGGCCATGGCTGGCTCGTAAGCTACAGTTGGGTCGCTGGCAAGCCGCTTCCCGCAAGCCAGTTTGACGGTTCGGGGTTAACAATCCGTGCGCCTATTGCAGTTGATGGCTGGTGCGTCCCACGGCGGCGCGGAAACGTTCTTCGTCGACCTGGCTCTGGCGCTCGGGCGTGCCGGCGTCGTTCAACACATCGTCACGCGGCCGGCTGCGGATCGGGTCGCGCGCCTGACGGCGGCGGGTCTTGCCGTCACGCCTGCCCGCTTCGGGGGGTGGTGGGACTGGCCGACCCGCCGGCGAATTGCTCGCACG
>JAGREB010000488.1 GCA_020446775.1 Paracoccaceae bacterium | reverse complement strand
CGGGGGTAGCCATCATCACCTTCAAGTCAGGCGCCATCGGTGTCGTGGAGGCGACCACGGCGACACGCCCGAAGGATTTGGAAGGCTCGCTGTCGATCCTGGGCGAAAACGGCGCCATCGAAATCGGCGGCTTCGCTGTCAATGAGATGAAAACCTGGCAGTTCGCCGATCGGCGGCCGGAAGATGCCGGCATCCTGGCCGATGGCAAAGAACTGCCGCCGAATGTTTACGGCTTTGGACACAAGGCGTATCTCAATCACGTTGTCTCCTCGATCAAGACTGGGGCACGGGGCTTGGTTGACGGTCTCGAGGGCCGCAAATCGTTGGAGCTGATTTCGGCGATCTATGAGTCGATCGAAACGCGCAAAGAAGTCGTCCTGCGCTTCAAGGCGCTTGAAGCCCGCCTGGGACGTTCACGACAAACGCAGACGTCCGGCCGTCTCGCGGCGGTTTAGGCCGGAGCTTCCGTCATGCGCTTCCTTCAAGTCGCGTCTTTCAACATCGCGTATTTGAATCAATTTTATGAGGCTCGACCGAAGCTCGCCGACGCGCCATTTGCGAAGCACATCGATGCATTGCTGGAAGACGGCTTCGGAGCCGGCCATTTGATCGCGCCGTACATGCAAGCGGCCGGATTTGAGTCAAGTTTGATCGTTTCCAACGCCTGGCAAGCACAGACCGCGTGGGCGCTCGCCCGCGGAACGGCAGCGCCTCGATCGCTCGAAGACCTGCGCGCATTGGTCGCCCGTCAAATCGAGGCGATCAAACCGGATGTGCTCTACGTCATCGACCCGATTACGTTCGACGGCGGCTTCGTTCGCGCACTCGGTCACAAACCATTACTCGTGGTTGGCTGGCGCGCGGCTGAAATTCCCGAAGGCACCGATTGGCGCGGTTTCGATGTGATGCTGTCGAGCGATGCCGGCTTCCGCGAAACGGCGCGTAAGATTGGTGCGCGAAGCGTGCTCCCCTTCAGCCCTGGTTTCCCGCGAACGCTGGCCGAACGCGTGGCCGATCAGCCGAAAACCGCGGATATCGTTTTTTGCGGGAATGTCACGGTCGATCACACCATGCGCCTCAAAGCGATCGACGCCATGCTGACGGGTCTTGGAAAGCAACGTCAATTCACGACCGCATTGCATCTCGGCCTGCCGAAGGACAACCGCATTCCCGCTCAAATACTCTCACGCGATCTCGATTCGGTCTGGGGTCTTGCGATGTATCGTGCGGTACGGTCCGGACGGATTGCGCCCAATTTCCATATCGATCTTGCCGCCACGAAAAATCAAAACATGCGCATTCTGGAGACGACCGGCGTCGGGACGTTTCTCCTGACGGAAGCGGATTCGAAACTCGCAGACAGCTTTGCGCCCGGCCGCGAAGTCGAGACCTATGCCAACGATCAGGAATTAATCGAGAAAACGCTGTACTATCTCGATCATGAAGATGAACGGGAGCAAATCGCCCGGCGAGGCCAACAGCGGTGCTTCACCGATCATTCCATGGAGGTCCGCGCGGCACAGATGACCGATATCATCAACCAGGCGATGCGAGGCACGAACGCGCGCGCACAAGAAAAATCCGAACTTCCCGCCAAAACAACGGCGCCATCCGATGTTGACCGGGCTTTGGAACATTTGTTGCTCGGACAGATCAACGAAGCGGCCGGCTTGTTGAACAGTGCCGTGCAGGCCAATCCCATCGACGGGCGCGCATTGCATCTGCTCGGGCGCGTGGCCTTTCTGGTCGGCGAGATCGACGCCGCCGTCGAAGTTCTACAAAGCGCGCTGGCGGTCGCTTTGCCGCCGCCACACGGATGGCTATGCGCGGCAGACTACGCAACCGTATTGTTCAAAAAGGGCCGGCACGACGAAGCGATCAAGGCGCTACGCCAAAGCTTCGCGCTTAATCCGCCTACCGCTGAAATCGGCGTGCGGTTGGCCGCAATGCTCGACCAAGTTGGCGCGCGGGAGGAAGCGGCTATGGTCCGTGCCAAATTGCCCGGAGCGAACGGCACGATCCCTGCCCTCGATAGCATGATCGACCTCCGCGTACTGACCGGCGGATCAAATCGGGACGCTGACTCATCCGTGGCCAAAGCACCCTCTGTACCGCGACCGGACCGAAATCTCGAACGCGCGTTTCCGGGCATTCCATTCGGCAAGGACGTGCAGTGTGTCGGTATCGACAGCATCAGGATTGGGCGCGGCAGCGCCATCGGCGACGGTTCGTGGCTCAACGTCTGCATTCGCGACCGGCAGCCCCGCATGGTCATTGGCGACTATGTCTTGGTGGGCCGCCGCGCCGTGCTGTCCTCAGGCACTTACCTTGAAATCGGCAGTCATACGATATTCGGACCCAATGTTTATGTGTCGTCGGCCGAACACGAGTACGAAGGCAATCACCTGAAACCTATCCTCATGTGCGGGATTCGCGATCATGGCGGCCTCGTCGTCGAGGAAAACTGCTGGCTCGGCATGAACGCGGTGGTCAGCGGCCAATTGACGGTCGGGCGCGGCAGCGTGGTCGGCGCAAACTCGGTCCTGCGGCAATCGATCCCGCCGTTTTCAATCGCGGTCGGTTCCCCTGCCCGCGTTGTGCGCATGTGGAACCCCAAGACCGACGCTTGGGAACCCGTGCGCGACGATGCCGACCGTGCCCGGATCGAACAAGCACGCGCCGAAGTCCCCATCCCATCGCGCGCCGAATTGAAACAGCGTCTCGATGCCGCGAACGGCGGGCAGCCTCTGCACCCCGTTGTGGCGGGCCTTGGCTTGCATTTACCGTAAATGCCTTAACTCGCGACATTCGCGAACACCGACGCTATTGTCCGACAGGCCTTAAGAACTGCGATGAATCTAGAAACCCTCAAAATTCACGACTTGGTCGAGGACCCCGAACGCCTCGAACGCGTCATGGCCGAGCAACAGGCCTCGAGCCAAACCGACCCCGGCGTGCGCAGCTTGCTGGAAAGCATCTATCTCGAACCCGACCGGGCGCGGTCCTTTTCCCGGTTCCTCGCCTCGTTCGAACTTCGCACCATTCTGGACTTGTTAAACCTATTCGGTGTCGGCCGCGACGGACCGGTGTGCGAGATCGGCGGCGGACCCGGCTTCCTGTCATGGGCTTTGGCGCAGTCGGGATTCTCACGCGTTCACCTGCTCGAACCGAACGCGCAGTTCAATACGGGCACCGGCTACCTGCGCACGCGCGACGATGCGAAATCGATCGTGATTCACAATGAACTTGGCGCATGGCATGCGGACGCGGCACGGTTCGATGTCATCTTGACCAAGAACTGCATTCATCATTTCAAGAACATGACGCAGGCCGCGGCGACGATCCGGCAGAAAATGAATCCGCACGGGCGCTGGTTCGCGTTTCGTGAGTGGTTTGCAGATAGTCCGCGTGAAGTTTACGAGCAGATCGCCGGCCACCCCTACTGCCAACGCTACAGCCTCTATGAGTGGCCCTACCCGGCCCATCAGTACGTCGAGAATATCGAATTGGCGGGATTCAAACTCACTGCGATCGTTCCCGCCGGCTACGCGAACAACACGCTGGCCGTTTACCAGGAAAATGCCGGCAATGCGGATATCCAAAACTTGACCATGCAAATCGACGGCGTCTTGCGCACAACGCCCCAAGTGACCGTCGATGCGTTTTGGAAGGAAGTTGCCGAGAATAAATCGGGGCAATCAGCCACCCGGTTCTTTTCGCGGCCCCAACTAATGGTTTTTGAAGTATCCGACGTATGAGAGCGTAGGACCGAACTGCTACATTCGCCGTTACCTATTTCGCGTGAGAGAAACATTCCTATGACGACATCGCCTATGAAATTGACCCGCCCGGCCTATCCGAACACGTCGATTCAGGTCCCGAACGCCTGTTACGAGACGCGCCAAGGCCAAGCACAATGGTATCCACCGGTGATGATCGGCGCGGACACGCTGGCGGAAACGATCGCGCGCGGCGAGTACCTCGACGAAGCGCTGGCGTTGATGGAGCGGCTCGATGCCGACGAATACACCACCTATTTGCGTGATTTTTACCGCGAGGGCATGAAGCGGTTTGGCGTCGCATGGAAATACGCGGATATCGTGACGGTCCTGTTGTGTTTGTCGGAGACATTGAAGCCGCGGACCTATCTTGAAATCGGCGTGCGCCGGGGCCGCAGCGCCTGCGCGGTCGCGAGCAAAACCTCTTATTGCAGCATGTTCCTGTTCGACATGTGGATGACGAACTACGCCGGCATGGAAAATCCC
>JAGREB010000487.1 GCA_020446775.1 Paracoccaceae bacterium | reverse complement strand
GCCGGCCGACCGCCGCGAACAATCCAGGCGCGCGGAATCGACGCAGACCGTAATCATGCCGAAGGGCCCGTCGACGCCCCCGCCCCCGCCGGTCACGGGCGCGGTCCTGCACCTGGCGTCGTTCCGGACCGAAGAAGCCGCGATGCGCGGCTGGGAACAGGCGTTGGCCAAAAACCAAGCCCTGCTCGCGAATTTGCGGCCGGTGATTCGCAAAGCCGATTTGGGCCCTCAGCAAGGCTTGTTCTACCGCCTGATGATCGGCCCGTTCGCGTCGCTGACCGACGCCGAAGCGACCTGCATCGAACTCAAGAAATCCGACCAGTTCTGCCGCGCGACGACCATCGACGGCTGACGCGGCCCGGCATTCGGGCACCGTTCTGACCGGCGCGGCCGCCCCACCTGCCGGATTTTGGAATGATTCCAAAGAATTTTCCTGAATTGCTGCGGTGCAGCATGCCAAACTTGGATCTGGCCGAACCTCGGTGAGGCCACGAGTAAAGTATTGCCCGCGAAAACCGGCGTCCCCATTATCCGGCCACGTGACAAGCAGCGTGCCGCGGGCTCCGCCCGGGCGTGAGCGAGTTCACGCCCCTCTCACCGCGGCACCGCGTTTCAAGGAGATATGACCATGGCCGACAACAAGAGAACCGACCGCCCCACCTATGCCGCCGACTTCATCAAAGGCGACACCGATTCCGCGGTGTTCTTGGGCAATGCCCACATCGACAACCTGATGACCGTGGTCATCGCATTGGGTTCGGAAATCTGGGCCGACCGCCAGCGCTTGCGCATCGTCGAAAAGCTGTTGTCCAGCAAGGGCAAGGTGACGACCGAGATGGTCGAACAATACGTGCCGACCGAGGAAGAAAAAGCGGCCTGGCAGGCCGAGCGCGAAGCGATGGTCAAGCGCGTTTACGCGGTCCTGGCGCGCGATACCAGCAAAGCCCGGCCGTTCGGCGAAGAACGCCAGTTCAACTGATCCGCACAACACCAAGAACCGGACCGAATTCAATGATCAAACGTCGTACGCTAATGGGAACCGGCGCCGCCATTACCGGCGCTTTCACTTCGATGTTCGCCGGCCGTAAGGCCGAGGCTGCGAAATCCGCGAAAAATTCTGCCACGTATCCAGAGGGCACCATCGCGCCGCGCGGCAGCTTTGGCGTGCTGGAGCGCCTGCCCGCGCTCGACCTCGAAGCGCGTCAGGATTTTCTGACCGCGTTTCGCGCCTTCGCCAACACCACTATCGCCCGCAACGCGCAAGCCCGCGCCAACGAGCTCGTCAAGGGGGCCGGCAAGACGCCGACCGAACTCAACCAGGCCGAAGCCATCGAACTGCTTCAGGACGATCCCTTGGTGGCCATGACCAGCAAGTCGTGGCTGACCGCGCAACAACTGATGTGGGACGACCTCAAGAACTATTTCGAGGCCAACGCCGACCGGTATTACTCGGAAATGGAAGCGGTCGATAACAGGGGCCCCGGCACGCTGGAACTGAACCCGGACATGGACATCCCCGAGTACACCCGCCACGAAATCCACATCCAGCCGGGCGGTTATGTCGGCCATCCCTTCGCGGGCCACATCTATCACTATGGCACCAACGCGTTTTACACCGGCCGCAACTATCAGGACGAACTGCACCGCGGCGCGGCATCGAAAATGCCGGTCCCGGCCGACGGCAAGGTGAAACGCATCCTCGACGTGGGCTGCGGCATCGGCCAGATGTCCATGGCGCTGAAAGAACGCTTCCCCGACGCGGAAGTGTGGGGCCTCGACATCGGCGGGCCGATGGTGCGTTACGCCCACTTGCGCGCCGTCGAGCGTGGCGTGGACGTCAACTTCGCCCAGCGTCTGGCGGAAGACACCAAGTTCCCCGACGGCTACTTCGACATCGTCACCAGCTACATCATGTATCACGAAGTCGATCCCACCGGCACGCACGCCTCGGTCAAGGAAGCGTGGCGCGTGTTGCGGCCGGGCGGCGTGTACTATCCACTCGACTTCAAACTGAAGGACGTACCGCCGGCAACCGCCTATCGCCACTATCGCGGCTGGATGGACCACCGCTGGAACAACGAAGTGTGGTCGCCGAAATTCCGCGCCAACGGTCTACCCGACATCATCCGCAAGGCCGGCTTCGATCTGAACGAAGAAGGACCGGAATTGCTGCGCGGCTTCGGCGTGCTCAACGCCACCAAGCCGGCCTAGCGCCTAACTCAAGCGCACGTCCAAAGAACAAACCGCCCGGGGGCAACTCCGGGCGGTTTTGTTTTGGGTGCGTGGGTAATTATTCGCGGGTAATTAATGAGGCGCGGCGAACGCGAAGAGATTCTGCCCGCCTTTCACCAAACATTGAATTCGCGAGAAAACGACCTAAAACCGCTCATTTCCGCGTGGATTCAACGTAGAAAAATCGTAGAAATCTGCAACGAGAAAAACGGAGCTAACGAAGCCTATAATTGTACAATAGGCTTCTAGCTCTGGGTCAAAAGTGGCGCGATGAAAAACATTGTGGATGCGCTTCCATTGCAAAGGCTTTCGAACGCGGCCCGAACGTGCGCGATTTTCCTAACACCGATTGCACTTACGATTTTCGTTGGCGGCTTCTTAGTTCTCATGAGCATTCCGGCTCTGAGTCTTTATTTAATTATCTTTTACGCGCTGCTGATTTCGTTGCTCTCGTATTTCTTGACGCCATCGCGTTTGATCGCGGACCGGCGTTTGCGCATCACGTCGAAGGTGTTTGCTGCGTGTTGCCCGATAATTCTCCTCCCTGGCTTGGTTGTTTGTCTCACGCTTCTTTTCCTGAAAGACATATGACCAATGAAAGCCAGTCCGTCATTGCCTGAAACATTTCGAGCGTTCACATGAGTCCTTTCGACGCTGTGGACCATGCTTTTGCGGTTCTGAAACAAGCGGCGGCTTTTCTTTTCCGCGTCGTAGGAATCCTTCTTCTAGGTTGCATCATTATTTCCGTCGGCCTTTCGATCGGGGGATTGATCGTTCTTGTCGGTCTTTGGTTGATCTTCTGTTGGATCGCGATGATTTGGATGCAATCACGATCGAAAAAGGACGGTGGCTTGCGCATTTCCCAAAATGCGTTTTGGCTATTTGTCGCCGTCACAACTGTTTCCTTGGTCGGATTGCATCCCGGCCTTCAGAGCTACTGGGAACGTAATTGGCTTACACGCTGGCGGGCCACAGGTCAGATAGAAATGCTTACCAGCTTCCCTGTGGAAATGCGCATTTCGCTTATCGTGGACGATGAACCAATATCAATCTCGCGGAAGTTTTCGTGCGAGCAATTCGTTCATACTAGTTTGGGAAGCCGTGGCATACGATATTACGCGTTCCCTAACTTGCAGTTCTCGGAACCGCTGAACGGTGACCTTAGGCTTATTGGTTCGATTTCGACCGACTGCACGATGATACGAAATCATCTCAAAGTAGGCGAAGTGACTGAGGGCCTCAACCAACCATTCCCAACCGATAGACCTGGGGCCCCAAATGAAGAGCGGGAGATTGCAAATGCGGAATTCGGCATCGTAAATAAAACAGAGGCACCACGGTTTCAAATCCAATACAGAAACCTCAAAGCGAAAATCGAATCTGAGCCTCCACCTTTCGATCCGTCTTCGCTGCGACTCAGTTTCGTGAAGTTGGAAGAACCGCGCGGGGCTTTCTTTCCAATTCTTGAGCCTGTGCGAGAGTTTGAATAAAAGTAAGTGTTCCAATGGACCCCGGCTCAAGCCCGGGGTGACTGGATGTGGAGGTTGCTGTCGCCAGCGCCTCCTCACCCCGGCTTGGTCCCCAGCAAATTGGTGTTCCCGATCCACGCGCGCGGGCCGTTGGTGTCGACGGTGAAGCCCGCGTCGGCCATCGCGCCGCCAAGATCAAGGGCGGTGTACTCCTGCCACCACACCTCGTTGTTCCAACGGTGATCCCACCAATGGCGTAGCTTCTGCGCGGCGTTTTTCGAGGGCGGCTTCGAGCCGGTGTAAAAGTCGATCGGAAAGAACACGCCGCCGGGCCGCAGGATGCGGTGTGCTTCGCGCACCACTTGGCGCGAAATCTCGGCTGGCATTTCGTGAAACAGGATATACGACGTCACGATATCGAAGTGGCCGTCGGGAAACTTGGTGTCTTCCGCCAGCCGTTGCGCGAAATTCACATCGACGCCCAGTTCCACCGCGCGCATATGGGCATAGCGTACGAGCGGCGCGCCGATATCGATGCCCCAAATCTCCGCGTCGGGATAAAGGCGTTTCAGCGCGACGGCCATCTGCCCGGTGCTGCACCCCAGTTCCAGAATACGTTTCACCTTGCCGTCGGCGGGCTTCGGCACGGACCGGGCCAGGCCGGCGTGAACTTCGTCCTGATGGTTGCGGCGCTTGTAAAAATTGTTGGTGCCGTAGTGGTAGACATAGCCGCCGAGCGGATCGCCGACGTAGCCGCCGGGCTGGATGTGAATCTCGTGCTTCACGTGGTCGGGCATGTCCATGTCGGGATTGAGTTCCAGCGTCCCCGGCCCCGCCTTGTCGGCGGCGTCCAGTTCGTCCAGGTAGCGATCCAACTGACCGTGAAACTCGTCCGCCACCGTGCTCCAGGTCATTTGCTGGCAACTGATCCAGCAGCGCACGGCGGTTCCAACAACCGGATTGCCTTCGATGGCGGCGAATATCTGCTCCATGGGCGGATCGCCGTTCGGATCGAGCCCCCGGTCGAGAAGCCCTCTGTTCACTTGCACGGCGGAAGCGCGGGTCAGGTCCCGGTCGACGAATTGCCGGAACTCGGTCAGGAAGTCCTGGCGGCTTTCGAGATCGAGCGACGGTAGGCGCTCGAGTTGTCCGATGGTGCCGCGCGGTTCGACATCACCCTTGAAGTTAGGGCCTTTGAAGTCCGTTTTGGTGCTTGCCTGCGCGGCCTTTTCGCCGAGGTTCAAGCCAAGCGCCGTTCCGACGGCAGATCCCACCGTGGCGACGGTTCCGAACAAGGTGCGACGCTTCATTCTGCCCCCCCTGTTGACGCATTGATGGACGCGCCGGTCCGTGGACGCGCTGATCCAACGCTTCAAGTTTAGCCCAGGCGCGGGGCCTGTCGAACCCGAAATATCGTCCGAATCTTACGGGCGCGGTATCGCCCGAATCTTA
>JAGREB010000486.1 GCA_020446775.1 Paracoccaceae bacterium | reverse complement strand
AAGCATCATTTCATCGACCGGGACGGTGTGCTCGCGTCGATGGTGCCGTTTATCGATGCGCCGATCCGAACAAAGAACGAGTAGAGCGATCCGTGGAAGTGTACCGTGCGAAAATTCGCTCTGCTTTATCCATTGGTACAGTGGTTGCTCCGCCGCGCCGATGAGTACGATGTTGCGTGTCCTCTTGGCGGTATTCTTGCTGTTCGGCACGGCGCAGGCCGCCGAATTGCATGTCTCCATCCCCAGTCCGCCGTTTGGCCGCGGTGATCCGTTCCAGGCGCCCGGTCCACCCAACCTTTATGTGGCACCGGCCATCTTCGATGCGTTGACCGTTATTGATGGCGGCGGCAACCTGCACCCGGCTCTGGCGATCTCCTGGCACGCCAGCGACGACGGCCGCACATGGACGTTCGATCTGCGTCACGATGTCAAATTCGCCGACGGAACGCCGTTCGATGCCGACGCCATCATCGCGGCGCTCGATTATCTAACCGGCGAACACCTGCCGTCCGATCTCAACGCCATCGAATTCGAAAACGTCGTGGGCTATCGCGCCGTCGATCCGTTCACGGTCGAGATCACCAGCCGTGTCCCTGCGCCATTGTTGCCACGCGCCGTCACGGTTTTGTACGCGGTTCAACCGGAACTGTGGCGCAAACTCGGGCCGGTCGATTTCTCGTACCGCCCGGTCGGGACTGGCCCGTTCAAGGTCGAGCGCTGGGGAACCGCCCAGGTCGATCTCGCCGCGCATGCCGAAAGTTGGCGGCCGGCCAAAGTCGGCGCGATGACGGTTCACTTTCAGCAGGATGCAACGGCGCGGCTGCAAGGACTGCTCGCCGGCCAAATCGATATCGCGCTGGCGTTGTCGCCCGAGGACCGTTCGGCGGTTGAAGCGTCCGGCGGCGCAATGCATGTCGTCGTGCCGCCGGCCGTGGTCGGCTTGATGTTTGTCGCGACTCAGCCCGGTTCGCCGTTCGCCGATGCACGCGTACGGCAAGCCATGAACTACGCCGTCGATAAAACGCGCTTGGTCCAGGTATTTTATGAAGGTGTGGTCGATCCGTCCGGTCAACCGGCGGCCCGGGCCGCGCTCGGGTTTAATCCGGATATCGTGCCTTATCCCTACGATCCCACCCGCGCCCGCGCGTTGTTGGCCGAGGCCGGTTATGCAAACGGCTTTTCGTTTTCGATGGACGCGGTTGTCGGCTCGACCGGCAGCGACGGTGCGATCTACCAGCAGATCGCCTCCGACCTCGCCGCCATCGGTGTATCCATGAGTATTCGCGCCATCAGCAATGCGCGGTTCGGCCAGAATTTCCGCGGCGGAAACTGGGACGCACAGGCGTTCTCGTTTTTCTACGGGGCCGAACCGGCGTTCGATGCCTTGCGGCCGCTCAAGTACTACCGCTGCGATTGGCCCAACACGGCGTTTTGCGATCCGGCGGCCGAACCGCTGTTCGACGCCGCCGCCGCCGCGACCACCCTCGATGACCGGGCCGCCGCCGCGCGACAAGTCATGGCCCGCTTCCACGACCAAGCATCAGCGCTTTTCCTTTATGAAGCGCCGCGCTTTCACGCCACGTCAAAGCGCGTTGACAGATTCCACATGGATCATCACATGATCCGTTTCGAGGACGTTACCTTCGCGCCGGAGTGAAGCTCGCCGCCCGCACCCGATAATTTTGCTTTAGCCGGTGTTTTCGCGCCCCGACATCGTTTCGTCGGCGGCATCGCGTTCGAACATTTCCTCCAGTTCCCTGGATGCTGCTTTCGCCAGATCGCGCATTTTCTGGTCATCGTTGTGATGCGTGTAATGCTCGGCGAGGCGCTTTTCGTCGTGGGCGCGGAATTTTTCAGTGGTGCGTTGCGCTTCGGCGAAGCTCATGCCCAGGGCCATCAGCACATCCTGTGCGGTCTGGAGCGAGGACAAAAAAGTCTCGCGCTGGACTTGCGTTACGCCCGCGTCCATCAGCCGATAGGCATGTTGCCGGTTGCGCGCCCGGGCGAAGATTTTGAGGTGCGGAAAGTGGCGGCCCACGGTTTCGGCCGTGCGCACGCTGGCATCCATATCGTCGATCGCGATGACGATGATCTTGGCGTCGCCGGCGCCGGCCGCACGCAGCATTTCGAGGCGCGAAGCATCGCCGTAATACACTTTATTTCCGAACCGCTTGACGAAATCGACGTGTGCCGCGCTGACGTCGAGTGCGGTGAAGGGAATCTTCCGCGCCGCGAGGGTGCGCGCGACGATCTGCCCGAATCGCCCAAACCCGGCGACGATCACGGGCGGTTCCTCGTTGGGAATCGCATCGAAGACGGGGCGGGCCGGCGTGCTCAAACGCGAGGTCAAGGCGTCGTTGGACAGCGCAATCAGCGGCGACAGCGCCATCGACAAACTGACGACCAGGATCAGGATTTCTTCCGCAGCCGGCGTCAGCACGCCGGAGGCAACCGCTG
>JAGREB010000485.1 GCA_020446775.1 Paracoccaceae bacterium | reverse complement strand
TCAACGACCGCTTGCGCCGGGCCGCAGCACCGCGCTCCTGAAGGGAAACCGGCCGCCAATTGAAACCGGCCGCAACTTGGCCCATGTTCCGCCCGAATAGCCTGCCGCCAGATCGAAAGACGCCACCGTGCCCCTCGACCAGACCATGCAAGATCGTTTGAACGCCATCGTCGGTGCATCCGGGCTGATCGCGGACACGGCGGACATGGCGCCGTACCTGCATGAGGAGCGCGGCCTCTATCACGGCAAAGCGGCTTTGGTCGTGCGCCCCAAGTCGGCGGCGGAAGTCGCGGCCGTGGTCAAGGCCTGCGCGGAAGCCGGTGTCGCCATCGTACCGCAAGGCGGCAACACGGGGCTGTGCGGCGGCGCCGCGCCCCACGACGACGGCCACGAAGTGATCTTGAGTTTGAACCGCATGAACAAAGTGCGCGCTATCGATCCGGTCAACTTTACGCTCACGGCCGAAGCCGGGTGCGTCCTGGCCGACTTACAAACCGCCGCCGCACAAAAAGACTGCCTGTTTCCTTTAAGCCTCGCCGCCGAGGGTAGCTGCCAGATCGGCGGCAATCTCTCGACCAACGCCGGCGGCATCAACGTACTGCGCTACGGCAATGCGCGCGACCTCGTGCTCGGCCTCGAAGTCGTGCTGCCCGACGGACGCATCTGGAACGGCTTGCGCGCGCTTGGCAAGGACAACACCGGCTACGCGCTGCGCCAACTGTTCGTCGGCGCGGAAGGCACGCTCGGCATTATTACCGCCGCCGTATTGAAACTTTTTCCGGCGCCGAAGGAAAAGGCGACAGCGTTGTGTGCGCTTGCCGATCTCGACGGCGGCGCGAAACTGCTCAACGCCGCGCGCGCCCTGTCGGGCGATGCCGTGACCGCGTTCGAATTAATCCCGCGCATCGGCATCGAAATGTGCGCCAAGCATATCGCCGGTGCGAGCGATCCGCTTTCTGCGCCGCATCCGTGGTACGCACTGATCGAGTTCTCCACGTCGCGGCCCAACGCCAACATTCGCGCCAGCTTCGAAGCGCTGCTTGAGACGGCGTTCGAACAAGGCATCATTACCGACGCGGTCATCGCCGAAAGCCTGGAGCAGGCCAAAAACCTCTGGAAGCTGCGCGAGTCTTTACCGGAAGCCCAGAAGCACGAAGGCGGCAGCATCAAGCATGACGTCTCGGTCCCGGTCAGCCGCGTGCCCGAGTTCATCGCCAAAGGCATTGCCGCCATCGAAAAGCACTTCCCCGGCGCGCGGCCGGTGCCGTTCGGGCATTTCGGCGACGGCAACATTCATTTCAATGTGTCGCAACCCGTGGACGCGGACCAGTCCGCCTATCTCGCCAAATGGACTGAGATGAACCGCGTCATCCACGACATCGTCGTGGCCATGGACGGCTCGATTTCAGCCGAACACGGCATCGGTATGCTCAAGGTCGAAGAAATGAAGCACTACAAGGATCCGGTCGAACTCGACCTGATGCGCACCTTAAAACGTGCGCTCGATCCCGCCGGATTGATGAACCCCGGCAAAGTCGTGGACTAAGGAGCGGGAAACAACAATGACCAAGGCTCCGACCGCGCACTTGACCGTCGAACAATTCACCGAAAAAATCGCCGCTTATCAGCGTACGCGCCTGATTTTCTACGTCGAACATCAAGGCCGCCGATTGGCGTTCTGGACACCGAACTTATTTTGCCTTTGGCGCGCGCAAACCATGATGTCGAAGGAACCGATTACCATTTCGTGGCTCGATAGCCTGCCGGAAGGCGGCACATTGCTCGATATCGGCGCAAATGTCGGCACCTACTCGATCTACGCGGGGGTCATGCGCAATGCGCGCGTGTTCGCGTTCGAGCCGGAGGCCTCGAATTACGCGGTCCTGTGCGAGAATATCGCCGTGAACCATTTGTCCGACCGCGCGATCGCGTGGTGTGCGGCTTTGTCGGACGCGGCGAAAATCGACCGGATCTATTTGAGCGAACGCCAGACCGGCGGTTCGTGCCATTCCTTCGGCGAAAAGGTGGACGCCCACTTGCGCGAGGTCAGCTTCCCGCATTCGCAGGGCGCGATTTCAACCACCATCGACACGTTGGTGGACTCCGGTGTAATTTCCGCGCCCGACTATATCAAAATCGATGTCGACGGAATCGAACACAAGATTATTCGCGGCGCTCAAAAAACACTCGCGAACCCGCATGTGCGGTCTCTTTTGATCGAGATCAATTCCAACCTTCCCGAACATCGAGAGATCATCGCAAACCTTGAACACTTTGGTTTCAAACACGACCCAAAGCAGTTCGATACAGCCAAGCGGACCGAAGGATTTTTCGCCGGTGTCGGGGAATATGTTTTCAGACGGTAAGAATTACACGCTGGGAAAGATCGCGTCCGCGCAGCTGGCGACGACGCCGTTTCCGCACCTCGTCATCGATCAGGTCTTCTCTCCGGAGATCTATGAAGCCCTGCAACGCAATCTTCCGGACAACAAACACTTTCGAACGCTGGCCGACACCGAGCGCGTGAGCAAGAATTATAATCGGTCGCGGCTCTGCCTTATGCCCGATGAACTCATCGCGCTTGAAAAGCAGCAACCCCACCCGTCATCAGATAACGCGCCGCCAGCCCT
>JAGREB010000484.1 GCA_020446775.1 Paracoccaceae bacterium | reverse complement strand
ACTACCGGGCCTCATCCCGGCATTCCTGTTCGCGTTCACCGTCAAGGAGCCGACGCGGTTGGGCCAGGCCGCTTTGGTCAAAGGGCGTGCGACAGCCGCCGAGACGCGAAAATTCATCGCCGACAATCGCTTGGCCCTGGGGGGCATGTTAATGGCCGGTGCTCTGGTGATTCTCGAGATTTACGGCGCGGCTTATTGGCATCCGTCTCTGTTCGTACGCGTTTACGAATGGACGCCCTCCGATTACGCGTTCTACGTCGCCATGCCGCAAGGGTTTTGCGGAATTGTCAGCGCCTATACGTCTGCGACCTTGACCGAGTACTTCAAGCGCAAAGGCCATCCCGAAGGTGTATGGTTCACGATGTTCATCGGCGTTGTCGGCTGCACGGTTTTTGGCGGGCTTGCGCCGCTGATGCCCGAAGCGTCGTATGCTTTGCCGTTGCTCTACGCCAAATCGCTGTTCGTGAACTATCCGCCGGCGGCGGCGATGACCGCCGTCAACGAAGTAACACCCAACGAACATCGTGGGTTCGTCACTTCGCTCTACGTCATCCTCACGGGCCTCGTTGCCCAAGGATTAGGGCCGTTCAGCGTCGGTTTCACCACTGACAACGTATTCGGCGATCCGTTGGCGATCGGCCAGTCGGTATCGTTGATCGTGTTCATCACGGGCGCGGCCGGCGCGATATTGCTGCTCTATGCGCGCTCGGCCTATCGCTCGGCGGTCCTCAACGTTTCCTGGGAACCCGCCGTTAAGGCTTGATCCGGTCTCGCTCAGCTTCCGAGCTTGATTACGCCGAGATATAGACTTTCAGTGCCGATCTCGAAATTGGCCGCTTTGTTGAGCGCGCCCGACGTGGCCTTCAGCTCGTAGGCGCCGCTGCCCGGTGCGAACTTGTCGATCTTGAACTCGCCGAAGGTATCGGTTTTCGCGCGCCCGGCTTCTTTGCCGTCTTTGGTGATGATGACTTCCGCGCCTTCGGCGCATTCCTCGACGCCTTTAATATCTGCGGTCACCGTGCCCGAGACGAAGCAGGTCGTCATCAGGTGTAGGTTTTTGTAGTAGACGCGCGGTTTCGTGTTCAGCTCCGGTTTGCGGACCTGAAGCTCTTCCTGCGCCGCGATCCGCGCCATCTCGGCATCGTCGACCTTGAGCGTTCTGAACACGCTGGTCGGGCAGCTCTGCTCGACGCGCGGCTTGGTCCAGCCGCTGTCGAGCAAATGGGCGTCGAAAATCCACGCTTGCGGAATCTGCTTTTCCTCGTTCCAGAATACCGCGCCATAGGGGCAGGCATCGACGATCGCTTTTTGACCCTTGGATTTCAGCGGATCGATGATGACGATGCCGTCGTTGCGTTTCACGATGGCGCCATCCTTGGCTGCCTTCATGCACGGGGCGTCGTCGCAGTGATTGCACATCACCGGCATGAAATGGGCCTCGGCGATTGGGTACTGGCCGCGCTCCTTACGCTCGATATCGACCCAGCTGTGCACTTCCTCGGGCTGCGCCGCGGCGTAGCCGGGGAAGTCATTGCCGATATGTTCGTCCTTGGTGGCAAGGAAGCAGTTGCGGCAGTTGTCACACTTGGCGACGTCGACGATCAGGTTCCATTTCTCGGTCATCACACAGCCTCCGCCCGGCGCCAGGTATCGACCCCGGTCCACTTTTCCATCTGCACCAGGGTTGCATTCGGTTTGATGCTATGGGTGTGCTCGGTGATGTTCTCCTTGGGACTGAGCAAATTCATGCAACCGCCAAGATCGGTGGAATTGCCCGGCTCGCCGGCTGGGCGGTATTCGGCCGATGCCGTCGGCGCGCTGACGACGCCGGGTTGCAAGCGGGCGCTGATGTAAGCCGCGCACACCACCGAACCGCGATGATTCCATACGCGGATCAGGTCGTCGGTCTCGATACCGCGCTGCTCGGCGTCCTGTTGGCTGATGGTCGCGACCAAGTATTCGTGCCCGTCTTTCCGGACGCGATGGTCCTTGATGTCGCGGATGGTGCAACCGCGCTCGTCGCCCATGATGTGGAACGGGTAGCGCGTGTGCGGTGTAAGCAGCTGCAATGGGAAATCGGCGAACTTGGGATCCTTTTTCCCATCCTCGTAGGTCGGCATGTACCTGTTGAGCGGCGGCCGACCGGAATCGTCGATGTTCTTGAGGGTCTGCGCGACGAATTCGAACTTGCCGGACGGCGTTTGCAACCCTTCGCCCCAATTGCCGACGTAATCGGCGGGCAGGGGGTATGGTTCCGGTGTGTCCTTTTTCCGGCCGTCGTAGAACCAGCGGTTGGCGACCGGAGCCCGCGCGCCTTCGGTCGGCGGCGGGACGACGAAATAGCCTTTCTTGAGGAAGTGCTTCCAGGAAATGCATTTCGACATGTCGGAGGAATGGAACGCGCGTTTGCACCAGTCAAGCTCGGTGTTGCCGCCTTCCGAATAAATCGCGCCGAGATCCAGCCGCTTGCAAATTTCCAGAAAGATGTCGTGGTCGGATTTGGACTCGCCTAGCGGTTCGATGCACTTGTGCTGCAGCGAGATGACGCGGTGATTGTTCATCGAATACATGTGGTGCACGTATCCGGCGCCGACGTTGTACCACTCGCCGATGTCCCAGCGTTCGAACACGGTGCAGGCCGGCAGGATCACGTCGGCGAACGGCGTCTCGCCTTCCCACCAGACCGACTGGTTGACGACG
Organism: Paracoccaceae bacterium; assembly: GCA_020446775.1. Classification (GTDB taxonomy): domain Bacteria; phylum Pseudomonadota; class Alphaproteobacteria; order Rhodospirillales; family Rhodospirillaceae; genus VGEM01. The sequence goes on along the minus strand of JAGREB010000484.1, from coordinate 3,271 downwards.
AACTTCAGGCTCTCGTGTTGGTAGGCCTTGATCCAACGGTTCGACGCTCCCTGCGATCCGAGTGACGAGCTGCCGTACTTGTAGAGCATCTCGACCCGCACGTGCCCCGGCGATGGATAGCCGAACGGGAAGAACTGGCCTTGTATCGACGCCACGTCGGTGAGATAGCCCATCGCCTTGCCCTGTGTGATGGCCTCGGGGAACCACATACGCGGGATGGACTGGCGCACGGAGCTCATGGTCACGATATGCGGCATGCGTTGGTACTTGTTAGCAGAATTGGCGCTGTATTGCAGGTCTCCCGAGATGCTGCCCTCGCCGTAGCCCGGAAAGTAGAAATTGAAATCGAGCGGTGCGCCGAACTGCAGATTGCCGAAGTTGGAGCCCGGCCGGCCATAGCCCTGCATGGCGCCCAGGATCGTCATCATCCGCGCCCACTGGATGCCCATCGGTCCACGACCCTCGCCGCCCAAGCCGACGCCCCAGCCGCCCGCACCCAGATAGGTCTTTTTCGTGCCCCATTCGCGTGCCAGGGCGCGCACGTCCCGCGCCGGTATACCGGTCTCTTTCTCCTGCCACTCCGGCGTCTTGGCGATGCCGTCGGACTCGCCGAGTATGTAGGCCTTCCAGTCGTCGAAACCGGTGTGGCGTTCGGCAATGAACTGCTTGTCGTACAGGCCCTCGGTGATCCACACATGGCACAGCGCCTGCGCGAACGCCGGATCGGTGCCCGGTTTCGGTGAGATCCACTTGCCGCCGAGATGCGCCGCGGTGTGGTTCATGTAGGGATCGATGTGCACCATCTTGATCCCAAGTTCTTTGGCCCATTCGCGGCGGATCGTGCCTTCGTAGCCGTAGGACTTGTCCGGGTCGCTCGACCAGAACACGATCATCTCGGCTTCTTGCAAGCAATCCTCGACCGTGCCGTAAAACTCCGGCGTGCCGAGCCGCAGGCTGTTGCCCCAGTGGTGCATGGCGCCCCAAAACCAGCCTTCCCAGCTGTCCGGTGTGCCGAGCTGCTTGGTGCAACCGAGCAAATTGATGAAGCGGCCATAAGCGCTGAGGTAGTGCCCGAAGTTTCCCCACTGATGATGCGAACCGCTGGCCGCGAAAATCGAACCGCGTCCCTTGGCTTTGGCGCGTCTGATTTCCTTGACGACGATGTCGAGCGCTTCGTCCCAGCTGATCGGAACGAATTCCGACTTACCGCGGTTTTGGATGTTGCGGTTGCCTTCGGGATCGAAGTCGACCCGTTTCATGGGCGAGAGAATGCGGTCCTTGGAATAGACCATCGACTTGAGCGCAAGGCCGTGCGCGGCGAGGGATGTTTTGCGCGGCGGCGTGAATGTTTTGCCGCGCGCTTTGATCGACCACGACGGCGCGTCTTCGTCGTCGAACTCGACCGGTGTGATGCGGACGATCTTGCCGTCCTTCACATAAACGAAAATCGGTCCGCCGTTGGTGCCGTTGCAGTAGCGTACTTCGCCGTTGGGCATCGGCGTGCCGCTCTTCCATCCGACCGTGGTCATGTAGGTCAGCGCCGCGGCGAACCACACGACGAGTTCGTCCGGTCCGCTCATGCCCACCTTGAAATTCTTGGCGGCGTCGATGCGCACCAGCTGGTCGAACGGCGGCGTCAGGAATTCGGCGGCGACCTGCGCATTATGGAAGAAGATGGTGACGTCGGGTTTGGCGTGAATGCCCGCGCGGGATTTGATCTTGCCGTTGTCGAACTGAATCCAACGGCCCGCCGAGTTGTCTTGGAGTTTGAATTGGGCGACGAGGTTGCGTTCCTTGATGCGCGCGGCGTACTGCGGATAAATGCGCGCGGTCAGGCGAAGCGCCTGAACCAATCCCCACAAAATTACCGAAAACTTCATCGTCCCCTCCGCGTCTAAACTGCCCGGATTTTTCCCGCATCGTTACCGGCACCACCCGACAAGGCAAGCCGTGCCGCTCGAAGGCGCGCGCCATGTGGGCGATGTTAGTGGAACCATATTCCGCGGACCAGCCGCGAACGACGCACTTTGCGCGACCACCGTATTGGCTCCTGGAAAGGGCCGGATTCGCCTTTCGCGCGCAATGACAATTGTCAAATTGACGGGCCCGGGAAGAATAGCCGCGCCGACCTTCGAGCCTCGCACCGGCGATAGGGGTCTGCTACAAACCGCGTTTGAAAGTCGGCCACACGGTGCATTTTGTCATGACCTTTAAGCATAAGTTCCATCCCACCGTACTGCGCGAGTACGACATTCGCGGTATTATCGACGAGACTTTGTCGGCAGCGGATGCCTACGCCATTGGCCGTTGTTTCGGATCGATCGTCCGGCGCAAGAATCCCGGTAAATCCGGGCTTGTGGTTTGCGTTGGCTATGACGGCCGCCTGAGTTCTCCCGATTTGGAAGCTGCGACGGTCGAAGGGCTTGCCGCGGCGGGTGTCGACGTCGAGCGCGTCGGTCGCGGGCCGACGCCGATGCTCTATTTCGCGGTTTGCGACCGCGACGCCGCCGGTGGAATCATGATTACCGGTTCGCACAACCCGCCAACGCATAACGGCTTCAAGATGATGCTTGGCCGCAAGCCGTTCTTTGCCGACCAAATTCGCGCCCTCGGACCCCAGGCCGAAAATGGTGACGTCGAATCCGGCAAGGGGAAGGTCACCCAAAACGACACGCTGCCGCGATACATCGATCGAGTCGCCGCCGATTTCAAAGGAAGCCGAACGCTTACGGCGGTTTGGGACCCGGGTAACGGCGCAGCCGCGGAAGCGGTCCAGATGCTGGTCGCGAAATTGCCCGGCCGGCATATTGTGCTCAACGGCACGATCGATGGGACCTTCCCCAACCACCATCCCGATCCGACGGTTCCCAAGAACCTGATTCAGTTGCAAGACGCCGTCGCCAAGGAAAAGGCGGCGGTCGGCTTCGCGTTCGACGGTGACGGCGACCGCGTCGGCATTGTCGACGGCAAGGGGCGCATTCTTTGGGGTGACCAAATCATGCAGATCCTGGCGGAGGACGTGCTCAAGTCCAAAGCGGGCGCGACTATCATCGCCGACGTCAAGGCAAGCCAGGCGCTATTCGACGAAGTGAAACGGTTCGGCGGCCAACCGTTGATGTGGAAAACCGGGCATTCGCTGATCAAGAACAAAATGGCCGAGACCGGCGCACCGCTGGCGGGCGAGATGAGCGGTCACGTGTTCTTCAGGGAGCGCTGGTTCGGCTTCGACGATGGCCTCTACACCGGCGCCCGCCTGCTCGAGATCCTCTCC
>JAGREB010000483.1 GCA_020446775.1 Paracoccaceae bacterium | reverse complement strand
GCTTCAAAATGGATGCGCTGTAGCCTTTCACAGGGCTTCCGAAGTGAGGGGCGGAATAATCATGCGTCGCGGACACGCGCTCGAAAAATCACATAAGTTATTGTAAAATAACAATAAATGAATGATTTTTCAACGTGCGCCAGCATGAGCGCATTTTCGGATCTGGCAGAAATCGACGGTACGATGTCATTGCTGACAAACCGCTTTCACCGCAAGGTTCGGGTCGTTGCCGCAGGCCCGCTAAGCCAAATTGGCGCGGTTACAGGGGTAAAGGTGAGTTATGGCAGTGAGGCGTCGGAACGGATCCGGGACCAGCGAAGCGGCTCTCCAGTCGTTCGTGGCGGCGGCACCCCATACTGTCGCGATCGTCATTTATCCCGAGACTAGCGGATACGACCTCGCGGCAGCCGCGGAAGTCTTTTCCACCGCAAATAATCAATTGCGCAGATCGCGAGGCGTGAATCACGACGTCTACCGGGTCGATGTTGTGTCATCGACACCGGGTCCCGTCACGCTTGAAATGGGTCTGAAAGTGGTGCCCGATCGTACCGTCGATGATCCGAGCACGCCGATCGATACCCTGCTCGTTTCGGGCGGGAACTGGGACCAGGTTCAGGTGGCGATGAACGACCCGAAATTGATTGGCTGGATCGCGCGCGAAGCGAGGTCGGCCCGGAGAGTTGCTTCGATGTGCTCCGGCGCCTTTCTGGTTGCGCAATCGGGCATCGTCAATTCGACGATCACCACGCATTGGGCAATGTGCGACCGTATGCGTGAGAAGTTCCCTCATCTCGATGTGCGCGCCGACAACATCTACGTTAAGGACGACAAGATCTATTCCTCCTCGGGGTCGACTGCCGCGATGGATTTGATGCTGGCCCTGGTCGAAGAAGATTTGGGACATCGGTTTGCGATGGAGGTCGCCAAACGTCTGGTCATGTTTCTCAAGCGGCCCGGCGGTCAATCGCAGTTCTCGGCGCAATTGTTGGCGCAATCCGCTCCGTCCGACAATTTGGGGAAATTGATCGATTGGATTGCATCTCACCTGAACGACGATTTGTCGGTCGAGGCGTTGGCTGGCCGCGTAGCGATGAGTCCGCGCAACTTCGCGCGCGTTTTCCTTGCCGAAACGGGTCTCACACCGGCGAAATTCGTGGAGCGCGCCCGGCTCGACATGGCTTGCCAACTCATCGAAAGCACAAGGCAACCGCTATCGGCGATAGCGCTGAAGTGCGGTTTCAACGAGCAGCAAATGCGGCGCGCCTTTACCCGATGGCTTGGCACAAATCCGGCCGAATATGTCGCGCGCTTTAGAGGCTCGGCCCTTGAAGGCGATGCTGGCGTGTCAAAACGGGTCAAAGCGAGCGACCATCGAGGAGTTCCGCCATGCTTGCCGTGAGCAACTCGGGGTGTTGCCCGCGAATTCACCCAAAGTGGGGTACAACACTTATGCGTTTGCCCCCGAAGGAAATCCGGAATTGCTGCGCGTCAGATGCGCGGTTTGCGTTCGCCGTTGTGGCGTTTTCCCTCGTGATTGCGGTCACGCTGTTACTCGCGGCGGCTGGTCTTGCAGAAGCGCTCGCGCCCAGCGTCAAAGCGAGCGTGCCCGGCGTTATCAGAATGGTGTGACTGACGACGTGTTACGCCCAAACCCCGGACCGGTCTTTTCCTGCCGGTCCGGCGGTCGGGTCCGGCAGCTTGCGTACGACTTGGAATGTCAACGCGCCCTTCATGCCCATGGCAGATACGATTCCGGCAAAGACCCCCGGAAGTTCGCGCGCCATCTCGTCGGAAACGCGTTCTTTCGTGCGGATCATAAGATCGAAACTGCGTGCGTCCTTACGGAACATGCCGTCAAGTTGCATTTCTCCAAGCCGCGAGAGATCCAAGTTCACGACGAAACGCGTCCCACTGCCCTTGCCTGGGCTCTTTTTTTCGGCGTCGTCTTCCGGATCTTCTCTGCGCGTAATTAGGGCGATGCGTTCAATCTTGCCTTCTGCGTTCCAAGGGACCGGTAGCGTACGCCATTCGCCACCGTCCGCGCCCGCGCGCCCAGCCATTTCGCGAACCTCACCGGAAATTTGCGATGCCAACTGCGCGCCCCGCGCGCCGACGCGTTCAAGTCCGCGCAGCGCCGCATCGCCGGGCCATTGGCGCGAGTCGCCGGTGCGCATGGCCTGAACGAACGCGATCATCGCGGCTGCCGACCGTGGGCCACCGTCGGGAATCGCACTCACTAACGATGCGGCGGCCTGCGGGTCAGCGCGTTGCAGCATCTGCAATGCTTCGCCGAGGCTTGACCAAGTCGAGCCCGGCATTTGCAGAGGCATGAACTGACCCCACGTCGCGCTCGAATAAGGCGCAAGTGGCCTGGCCCCCGCCGAGGTGACTTCAAGTGTCACAGCCGAGCCGACAGGCAAATTCGCGCGGGTATTGAGTTGAATCTCTCCGCTCTCGGTCTTGATCACCGGCATGCCATCCGGCGTGACCGAGGTCACTGTTCCGGTCAGTGTCGCCAAAGGCGGCGGGCCCTGAACAAGCGTGGGCGGGGCTGGGGGCGGGGTTCCAAGTCCCCCTTGGCCGGAAATGCGCAGCGAACCTGCGTCGGGGGATTGATTGATTTGCGCGCCGCGACCCGGCTCAGCAGCGCTTTGCCCAGCAGGCGAAGTTGCGGTGTTGCCCGGTGGTTGCGTCGTCGTCGCCAATGTTCCGGGATTTAATGGCGATAGAGATCGTACTTGTATAGGGTCCGCAACTCCCGATGGTGCGGCATTCTGGACAGGGGTGGAAAACCCAATCGGGGCGTTTGCCAGTGCGCTGGCGTTCGATGCGACTTGCGAACCTTGCGGCGCCGGGGGCGTTGCCGTCGGACCTTGTCCGGCCGCGCCGGTTTGTATCGGTGCTGTGTTTGTCGGAATTGGCCCTGATGAGTTCGGGGCCGACAAAATCGTTGTACCGATTTGGACGCGGGATATCCGCAAACCAACCTCGTTGCCCTGTTCGAATTGAAAGCCAGTTGCTCCCGGTTGTCCCGGAAGTGACGCGGTCGGATTGCTTCCTGCCGAAAGCACCAGTCCCGATAAGGGCGTCAGATTGATCAGTGCGGTCGCTCCGCCCGGCGTTGCGGCGTAGCCGGGCGGTATGACTGGTGCTTGAGGTAAGGGGCGTCCGGTCGTTGGTGCAGGCTCGGCCTGCGACGGCGATACGGGGGCTGGACGCTCACGCGCGATTGTTTGACCGTCAATCGCGACGATGCGGGCTGTAACCTGATTGCTCGTCGTGCGAACCACTTCCAGCGAAACTTGGGCGCCGTCGGCAACCGGGATGTTCACGCGGGCCGGGATGTCGCCTGCCGATGTCCGCAAGATCACCGACTGGCGAACCAGTTCTTGGCGGGCGGCCTCTGCTTGGCGCGATTCGGGATTGGCCGCATTCGAACGTTGTTGTTGATTCTCCGCAGCAGGAGGCGGTGGCGGCGCCGATTGATTGGCTGCTCGCTGGACGTCGGAAGGCACAACCTCCACATCGACTGTTGTGCCGCCCGTCAGCAACGCCAAAACTTGTGGAGACGGTTGTTGGATGACGACGGTCGGCGCTGCCGCCGCCGCCGCGGTTGGCGGCAGCTGCGGAACGGCAGTTGGCGGAATCGTCGTCATGGCATGGCGCTAGCTCGACAGTAGCCGGTCGGCAATGGCCTCGATATCCAGCGCCGCTTCGGAACTGGGCGAGCGAGTCAAGATCGGTGTTTGATTTCGGATCGCTTCGCGTACGCGCGCGTCGCGTCGAACGATACCCGCGAGAGGTGGCGAAATTTTCAAGAATCCGGTGCAGGCCTTAAGCAATGTCTGATAGGTCCGCTCGCCTTCGCGCGTGGAATTCGATGCATTGACGATCACACGAATGTCGCTCGCGGCGCGCTCCATGACGCTGATTTTGATGAAGGCGTAAGCATCCGTCAGCGAAGTCGGCTCATCGGATGTCACGACGACGATGGTGTCGGCGGCCTTCGCCAGTTGCCTGATTGATTTCTCGACCCCGGCCCCGAGGTCGATAATAACGCGATCATAGCGGGCGGCGAGAAGGCCGATGTCTTCGCCCAAGATTTGCAGCCGGGAGAGAGGAATATTGGCGAGGCTGCCCGACCCCGAGCGGCCGGCAATCACATCGAAGCCGCCCGAGTCAAAGTGGACGGCCGCCTGATTCAGGGGAATTTTTCCCGCTACAACCGAACCGAGGTCGTGTTTGGGCATGAGGCCCAATTGGATGTCGACATTGGCCAAGCCCAAGTCGCCGTCGAACAACAATGTCCTTTGTCCGCGCCTCGCCAAGGCGTGGCTCAGCGTGATCGAGATAAACGTCTTACCGACGCCGCCCTTACCGGATGCGACGGCGATGACGCGTCCGCGGCGGTTGGCGGAGGCCGGTCGGCCGGCGAGACGCGGGTGTACTGGAGGAGGCGGGGAAGGGGGCATTTATGAACGACTCAATGTTTCTTTGCTTCGGAGCGCAGGTTGATCGGACGCAGCACGGGTTCAGGTTCCTCTTCCGGCTGCGGCTGGAGTTCTTCTTCGGGCGGCAGGATCATGCGCGCCATTGACACCGGATTGATGGCGCACAACCCGGTGGCGACATGCGGATTGAGGCTCACTTCACAAAACATCAGCTGGCCGCCGTCGGCGGCCGCCAGCACGGAACCCAGGCGCCGTGTCATATCGAGGCGAGTTGCCAAAACGCGCGTCGCACCGGCGGCGCCGAACGCTTCGCCGATCTCCCGGCGCCGGGCCTGGTACTCATCACCGACATCCACGGCGACCACCTGAATAAGGAAACGCTGCAGGGGCTGGACCTTTCTGAGGCCCACCTGATCGCTCCGCAGGCGGTTGCAGATGAACTGGATGGGGTATCCTTCAAAAACATTCAGGTATTGGCGAACGGTGAACAAACCACCTGGAACGGCATAACGATCGAAGCTCTGCCCATGTACAACCTGCCGGAAACGGAAGACAGCCGCCACCCCAAAGGGCGCGGCAACGGCTACCTGCTCACCATCGCCGGCAAGCGGCTCTACCTCTCCGGCGACACCGAAGACATTCCCGAGATGCGGCAACGCCGGGACATCGACGCAGCCTTCCTCTGCATGAACCTGCCCTACACCATGC
>JAGREB010000482.1 GCA_020446775.1 Paracoccaceae bacterium | reverse complement strand
CGGGTCGGGAACACCTTGGTGACACAGGCGGTCTTGAGCCCGTTCTGAACCATGCCGAAGGTGGCGCGCAGACCGGCGCCGCCGGCACCGACAACCACCACGTCATATTCGTGATCGACAATCTTGTAGGCAGGAGTTGCAGACATGAGGCTTAGCGTCCGAACGCGACGACGAGGATGGAAACGATCGACAGGGCCGCGAACGCGGCGCAGGCGAATTTGACGGCGATGATGGTTCCGGTCCGCAAGGCGTGACTGCTGACGTAGTCCTCGAACACCACCTGCATGCCGAGTTGAGCGTGATGAAACGCGACCGACACGACCAGGATCATCAGCGTGGCGTTGATCGGCGCCGATAGCCAAGCGGTGAAATCGGCATAGCTGCCGCCGGCCAAGCTCGCCAATGAATAGGCAAACCAGATGGTGAGCGGGATCAGCGCGATTGCGGTCAGGCGTTGCGCCCACCAGTGATGGGCACCTTCCTTGGCCGACCCGAGGCCCCGGGCGCGGCCGAGCGGTGAGCGGAGCGATTTGATTGTGTTTGCCATTCCCGCCCCCTTACATCGCCGCGAGCCAGGTGAGCACCGTCAGCACGATGGCCGCGATGATCACGAGCTTGTCGGAACGTTGCGCTTGGGCGATCTCGAAGCCCTTGCCCATGTCCCAGAACAGGTGGCGGATGCCGTTGCAGAGATGAAAGTAGAGCGCGAGCGAGAAGCCGAACCACACGAGGTAACCCAACCACGATCCGGCGACCTTCGCGTATGCCGCATAGGCGTCGGGGCCGTAGGCCGCGGCGGCCAGCCACCACGCCAGCAGCAACAGGCCGGCCGAGAGGCCAATGCCGGTAATGCGGTGGGTAATGGACAGGATCGCGGTCAAGGGCAGGCGGTAGACCTGCAGATGAGGCGACAAGGGCCTAATGGCGGATTTTGCGGAGCTCGACATCGGCGGTTAAACCCCTACCGTTCTTGGATATTCCCGTGGTCGCAGAACGCGCGGGAGAAGGCTGGCTAGGTTTAGTCCCGGCCCGAATTGAAGTCAAACCCGCGCTGGGACCCCAAGGCGATTCGGTGCCCGTCCCGGGCGTGCAATGCCCGGCTTTCTCCACGGCCTTGGTGCGCGGGCGTTGGGCCGCGGTTGAGACCCGCTGAAATCGGTCCGCTCGTGACAGCCCGTGTCCGCGTGGATCGCGACATGTGGCGCAGACTCTTCAGGGGGCGAGAACTCTTGGCCCGTGAACTTGCGCGCGATCAGGCGCCAAGCGTGTGCCGCCAACCACATCGAGGCGGGCGATCACGCCGCCGACTGAACATCGTAACGTCGACTTATTATGCAGTCTGCAACTCACACAAACGTCAACCGATTCAGATTGACAGTGGGATGACGGCTTCTGCACAAGGCAACACAACACAGGAGCGCGAACGAAGATGTCCCTCGAAAACCTGACTCTCACGACGGCGGCTTTGCGGTTGAAGCCCGATCAGCCTTTGCAAGAGTCCATTACGGCCATGATCGCGGCCGGCCTCGAATGCGCGCCGGTCTGCGACGGCGACAAAGTCGTCGCCGTGCTGTCGCTGGACGACGTGTTGAGCGATCTCGTTCCGGTCGTCGCGCGCGTCGACCACGGTTTGACGGATTTGGCCTTCGCGGGGGATTCGCTGCACCTGCTCGATAAGCAATTGCAACAGCGGTTGACGTTGACGACCGGCGTCGCCGCTGCGCCGGTCGGACCGCAAAACGTGTTGAAGATCGATTGCCCGATTTTGGAGGCCGTGTTCCTGCTGTCGCGGCGCTCGCCGCTGCCGGTGATCGGCCCGGACGGTGAATTGAAGGGCATGGCGTCGAGCGCCGATTTGGTTCGCGCGCTGATCAAGCGCCAGGAGCAGCACTGACATGCACGGCGTTGCAAATCAGTTGACGGGCGCGCCGAACGTCCTGTTCGGCATGGATCCTTTGGTCGTTTCATTGGCGATCTTCGTGATCACCTACGCCGTCATTGTCACCGAGCGCCTGAATCGCGCCATCGTCGCGATGCTGGGCGCGGGCTTCATGATTTTCTCCGGCGTGCTCGATCAACATGCGGCATTTCAGGCCGTCGACCTCAACACCATTAGCCTGCTCACCGGCATGATGGTGATCGTCGCCATCGCGCAAAAAAGCGGCTTGTTTCAATACGTGGCGATCGTCGCCGCGAAGGCGGTGAAAGCCGATCCGTGGCGGATCACCTTGATGCTGGCGGTGGTCACGGCGGTGTTTTCGGCGTTGCTCGACAACGTCACGGCCGTATTGCTGATCGCGCCGGTCGCGATTTTGATCACCAACGAACTGGACCAGAAGCCGTATCCCTATTTGTTTTCCATCATCCTGGCGTCGAACATCGGCGGCACCGCGACGCTGATCGGCGATCCGCCCAACATCATGATCGGATCGGCCGCGGACCTGACATTCATGGACTTCATCGCCAATACCGCGCCGGTTGCCGTCGTCGTGTTCGTCGTGACCATGGTGCCGATCTACTTCATGTGGGGGCGGTCGATGCGCGCCTCGGAAGAAAGCCGCGCCCAGGTGATGGCCTTCAACGAGCGCGAGGCGATCACCGACATGCGCCTGTTGAAACAATCGCTGTTCATCATCGCACTGACGGTATTCGGGTTCGTCGCGCCCGCACCGTTCAATCACGAACCGGGGACCGTCGCGATGTTCACCGCGTCGATTTTTCTTCTGTTGCGGGCGTTCGGACGTCCGATGGAAGACCAGTCGCACGAAACCCACCGCGCATTTTCGGAAGTCGAGTGGGTGACGATCTTCTTTTTCGTCGGGCTGTTCATCGTCGTCGCCGGGATCGAGCGCGCGGGCGTGCTCGAAATCGTCGCCGAGGAAATTATCACCCTCACCGGGGGGGATTTGACGCTGGTCGCGCTGTTGATTCTGTGGGCGTCGGCGGTCCTCTCGACCATCGTCGACAATATTCCGTTCGTGGCGACCATGATTCCGGTGATCAACAACTTGGGATCGACGTTCAGCCCCGACGAAATCATGACCTTGTGGTGGTCGCTATCCCTAGGCGCGTGTTTGGGCGGAAACGGCAGCCTGGTCGGCGCCAGCGCCAACTTGGTGGTTGCCGGATTCGCCGAACGCGCCGGTCACCGCATCGGTTTCGTGCAGTTCATGCTGCTGGCATTTCCGCTGATGCTGGTCAGCATCGTGATCAGCACGGCCTACGTTTATCTGCGCTATTTATGATTTAACGCAGACCGCCGGCGGCTTCGGGATGGTTTGAACCCGGGCGCCGTGCGATGCTGGTCCTTCCATCTGATCGGGAGGGAAAGCCATGCGGGCGTTGAAATCCATCGGTGCCGGTTTGGGGCTTTGGATGCTGGCCGGAGTGGCGGCGGTCACGGCTTGCGCGCAGACACCGCCGGCGGCCAGCGAAAACACCGGACCCAATGCCAACATCGTGCGCTGGGCGGAAGGCAAATACATCTATTACGGCGACAACGGTGCACGCGAACGCGGGACCGAAAAATTCCGGCTGAACGTCCATCCCGACGG
>JAGREB010000481.1 GCA_020446775.1 Paracoccaceae bacterium | reverse complement strand
TTCCGGTGGCGCATCGGTTCCGCGAATGACGATGTCCGCGTCGCGTTTCGACAGATCGGCAAGATTATCGGTGACCGAAATATCGAGCGTGATGCCTGGGTGCGCGTCGCGGAACGTCCGAAGATGACGCGGCAGCAAGTAGAGCCCGATTATTTCGCTCGTGCTGATGCGGATTTCGCCGCTGAGCTTAAGGTCGGCGCCGGCAACGAGCCGTTCGGCGTCTTGTAATGATTGCTCCATACGAGCGGCGGCATCTTGCATGACTTCGCCGTGCTCGGTCAGTCGATAACCGGTCCTGAGGCGATCGAACAATCGCACGCCGAGCTGCGCTTCGATTTGGTTGAGCCGCCGATAGACGCTCGAGTGACGCATTCGCAAGGCGCGGGCGGCACCAGCGAGCGAGCCGGACCGCGCGATCGCAAGAACATGCCGGAGTGCATCCCAATCAAGTTTGGTCGCCATACTCGGTCCAATGTCATAGTTTGTATAAATGCAAACTATATTATCATAAATAGAGAATATACTTGCGTGTATGCAAATTGATATCTCTTTTTCTGACGATTGGGTAACCCGCCCAATCCCAAAAATGGAGATAACAATATGAAATCGCTCGAAAATAAAGCCGCTTTGGTAACCGGCGCGTTGGCCGGTATCGGTCGTGCAACGGCAATTGCCTTGGCCAAATCCGGCGCAAGGGTGGTTGTCACGGGGCGCCGCGCGGATGCCGGCGAAGCTTTGGTCAATGATCTCAAAGCGACGGGCGCTGAAGCAATTTTCGTCAAAACCGACGTCAGCAAGGAAGACGAAATCGCCGCCGCAGTCGCGATAGCGGTGAAGACGTTCGGTGCGCTCGACATTGCGGTCAATAACGCCGGCGTCGAAGGTGAACTGGGTCCAATCAATCAAGCGTCGGTCGCAAATTACCAGACGATTTTCGACACCAACGTCAAAGGCACGTTCCTGTCGTTGAAACACGAACTCGCGGCGATGCTGCCGCGCAAGTCGGGGGCGATCGTCAATCTGGCCTCGATCGTTGGCCACGTCGGTATGGCGAATGCTGCGCTATATGCGGCAAGCAAGCACGCCGTCGAAGGCTTGACGAAATCGGCGGCGCTTGAGGCCGCGCCGCTTGGGGTGCGTGTCAACGCGGTTGCGCCTGGCCCAGTCGACACGCCGATGGTTGATCGTTTCACCGGCAACGATCCGAATGCAAAGGCGGGAATGGCAACTATGATTCCGCTGCAGCGTATGTCGACACCGGAAGAGATTGCTGCCGGTATTGTCTATCTCGTGTCGCCGGGTGCAGGTACCGTGACCGGTGCAATCCTCAACATCGATGGCGGATGGAGCGCGCAATAGCGTTGCGGCCATCTTTGGAAAAGGGGCGTGATGGATTGTGCGTCACGCCCCGGTAGGAGCGGTTTTCATCGCGTCAAGCGCGCCTTGTAGGATGTAGGCCGCCGCCGCTTTGTCGACCAGTTCGCCGCGCCGCTTGCGCGACAGATCGGCTTCGTCGGTCAGCATCCGCTGGACGGCGGCGGTGGACAGGCGCTCGTCCCAAAACGCGATAGGGAGTTCCTTGCGTTTCAGGATTTCGGCGGCGAACGACCGCGCCGCTTGGGCGCGCGGCCCCTCGGTGCCGTCCATCTGCACCGGCAGGCCGATCACCAGGGCGCCGACGCTGCGCTCGGTCATGATTTTGTCCAAGACTTGGTAGTCCTTGGCGAATTTGGTCCTGGCGATGGTGACGAGCGGCGAGGCGATGATATGGCCGACGTCCGACACCGCGAGGCCAATCGTTTTTGACCCGAGGTCGAGCCCGAGGATGGTCGATCCGCGGGGCAAATTGTCTTTAATTTCAACGGGCTTGCAGATCGGCATAGCGGGTGTTAGGTAACCGGCCTTCCCAGCATGTGAGCGGCCGCGCGGGCTGTTTCGGCTGATTTTTCGCCGTCTTTCCGCTGGCCGGTTCACGTTGGTTCGACATCGTCCTAGTTCGACAACGTCCTGAAAAGAGCAATAGTCCATGTCGCTCGACAAAGCCACGGTGCAAAGAATTGCCACGCTCGCCCGGCTCGATATGCCCGACGCCGATTTGGCGCCGATGGCGAACGAGCTCTCGCGCATCATGGATTGGATCGAGCAACTCAAGGAAGTGAACACCGACAACGTTGCGCCGATGACCGGCGGCACCGACATGAAGCTTGCCTGGCGCAAGGACGTGGTCGGCGACGGCGGCCATCCGGACAAGGTGCTCGCCAACGCGCCCGAGCGGCACGACAGCTTCTTTGCCGTGCCGAAAGTGGTCGAGTAGGAGCGGGCCATGACCGATCTGACCCGCTTTACGATTGCCAAAGCGCGCGAGCATCTGCGCAAGAAGGACTTCACGGCGCTCGAA
>JAGREB010000480.1 GCA_020446775.1 Paracoccaceae bacterium | reverse complement strand
TGTACTTGCGGCCGTACATGCTCTTTTCTTTCCACACGCCATAGGCGTCGCACACTTTCCCGTCTTCGTCGGACCCGAGCACGAAGTTCAATTTGTACTTCGTTTTGAATTTCGTGTGGCTGGCGACACTGTCCTTGGATACGCCGATCACCGTCGCTTTGGCCTTCTTGAAATTGGGCATGCCGTCGCGGAATTCGCAGGCTTCTTTGGTGCACCCCGACGTGTCGTCCTTGGGGTAGAAATAAAGAATGACCGGTTTGCCTTTCAGGTCCTTGAGGGCGACGGTGTCGCCGCTATCGGTCACCATCTTAAAGGCGGGAGCCTTTCCGCCGACTTTCACTGCCATGTCCAGAATTCCCAAGCTGATGAATGTTTGAAGTTAAGCGCCCAAGGCCGCTCTAACGCAGAGTCGTGTCCCCAAGTTTTTCGCGGGCTTGCGCCGCCGGCTGTTCGATCAAGCGTCTAAAAGCGTCCGTAACGGCATCGCGGAAATCCGTCAAGGTCGACTCCAATTTGGCAAAGCTGCCCGCATGCGCCAGCGCGCATAATTTATTTTCGAGCCCTTCCGGGAATGGCGGCTGATCGGTATCGCCCGGCAAACACAACCGGATCATGATTTGCAGCCGGGCAAGCAGTGCGAACGAATCTTCGAGCGTCTTGGCATCTTGCCGGGGCAAGGCGCCGATCTCCGCGAAATGGCGGATCATGCCGACAATTCCGCGTGACACGATGGCAAGCGGAGCGGGATGGCAGAGGCGCAAATACTGAACCGCGAATTCGATGTCGATCAAGCCGCCGCGCCGGCGTTTGATTTGCCATAACTCTTCGGCTTTGTGTTCCCGCCGCATGCGTTCGCGCATATCGCCGACCGCGGCGACCAGTGCATCGGCCGGCCGCGTCCGATTCAGAACGGATTCAATCGTGCTCTCGAGCATGACGCGGCCTTCGGGGCTCGCCACGACGACCCGTGCACGGGTCAGCGCCATGTGTTCCCAGGTCCAGGCGTCTTCATTCATATATTTGACGAACGCCTCGACGCTGCACGCCAGCGGCCCCTTAGCGCCTTGTGGTCTGAGGCGCAAATCGACCTCGTACAAGCGCCCTTCGGCGGACAATGCCGTCAACACCGTCACGATGCGCTGCGCGAGCCGGATGTAATACGCCGAGGCCGGCAAACTACGTTTTGTTCCCTGGGACGGCGTGCTTTCTGTTCCGGTGTAGACCATCACCAGGTCGAGGTCGGACGTTGGCGTCAGTTCGCAACTGCCGAGCTTGCCATAGGCGATGACCGTCAATTCGCTATCGGGCACGCGTCCATATTGGCCGGCAAATTCGTCGTGGACGCGGGGCACCGTCGTCTTGAGGACGGCATCGGCCACGTCGGACAAGTGTTGCGCACCTTTGACGGGGTCGATGATCGACCGGAGAATTTGAACGCCGATTCTGAACCGCTGCTCATTGGCCCAGCGCCGGACGACATCGCAGAACGTTTCGAAGTCCGGCGTCTTATTGGCGTGGGCGGAAAGCTCCTTCAGCATTCCGTCCGCGTCGTCGATCGGTGTGAAAAACTCCGGATCGAGTACGAAATCGAGCAGCGCTGGATTGTGGGAAATGCCGTCGGCCAAGCGCGGCGCGTCGCCCATGATTTCGGCGACGAGATCGAGAATTTTCGGGTTGGCCTGAAGTACGGATAGAATCTGCACGCCGGAATTGAGTTGAGCGAGGCATTGATCGAAGCGCATGAACGCCTGATCCGCCTCGGTCGTCTTGCCGAACGCGATGAGCAAGGCCGGCATCAATTCGGTCAGGATCTGGCGCGCGCGCAGCGTGCGTGTGGCCCGGTACTTGCCGATGTGCCAGCTGCGGACGAGCCGCAAAATCATCGAGGCGTCGGTGAAGCCGAGACGCGTCAACGTCTCCACCGTGTCGGGATCGTCTTCCGTGCCGGTGAACACCAAATTGCCACCGACGGTAAGTTCGGTCGAATCTTCGAAAAGCGCGGCATAATGCGTTTCAACCGTCAGCAGGGTTTTGGTCACGCTGCGCTCGAAAGCGTCGAGCGATTCAAAGCCCGAAAACGCCGCAACATGACGCAAGGCCATTTCATCCTCGGGCAGTTTTTGAGTCTGCTCGTCGTTGATCATCTGTAGCCGGTGCTCAAGGCTGCGTAAGAATTCGTAGGCGTGGCGCAGTTCGTCGCGAACCTCGGATTTGACCACGCCAAGCGCGACCAGCGCATCGAGTGCTTCGAGCGTGCGGGAGCTGCGTGCCTCGGGGTGGCGCCCGCCCCAGATGAGCTGCTGTGTTTGGGCGAAAAACTCGATTTCCCGGATGCCGCCGCGACCGAGCTTTATATTGTGTCCCGCAACGGCGACCGTGCCGCCGCCCTTGTGCGCGTAGATTTGACGCTTGATCGAGTGGATGTCCTGAAGCGCATAAAAATCGAGCGACCGGCGCCAGATGAAGGTCTCGATATCTTTCAGGAACGCGCGGGCTAATTCGGCGTCGCCGGCGACGTGGCGCGCTTTAATAAGCGCGGCGCGTTCCCAGTTCTGCCCATAACTTTCGTAGTAAATGCTGGCTGCTTGGCGCGACACGGCGATCTTCGTCGATCCCGGATCGGGGCGAAGCCTGAGATCGGTTCGAAACACATAACCGTCGCCCGTTCGCTCCTGCATGATGCGGACAAAGTCCCGCGTCAGCGTAACCGCGAATTCCTGTTTCGATTTCCGGCCCGTGTAGGGCAACGTGTCGTCGTCGAACAAAACATAGAGATCGATATCCGACGAGTAATTGAGTTCCCGTCCGCCGTGTTTCCCGAGCGCCAGGATCGTATATCCGCAATTGCGTTCGGGATCGCGCTCGTCGGCGAGCGCGACCTCGCCCTTGGCGTGCGCTTCGCGCAACAACGTCCGCACGGCTTGACGCACCGTCGCGTCGGCGACGTCGCTCAAGGCTTCGGTGACGCGCAAAACCGGCCATGCGCCCGCGAGGTCCGCGAGCCCGATCAGCAAGGCTGCCTTGGACTTTGCCTGACGCAATATGGGCATCACCGCGCGTCCATCGTTGCAATCGATGGCGTCGATCCCGGCAATGACGTCGTCGAACGCCGCATCGAATCCTGCGCCCGCGCAACGCGCCGCGATTTCAGGATAGGTTTTGACGCTCGCGCTTAAATATGGGCTCGAGCCGAAAATCCCGTCGAGAAGGGGTTTCCAAGTGGAATCCGTCGCCGAAGCGGCAATGAACGTTGCGACGTCCGGGTGGTCCTTGCCGAGCGCTCCCCAGTCGGCCCAATTCCGCTGCAAAGCGTCCGGATCGGCAGCCCGGGGGATGGAAATATCTAATTGCGCGTGCACACCAGAACCCTTAGGAAAATAGGATAAATTAACCAATAAGGCATTCTACCCAATGCCTTAACGCTGCGAAGCCTTCCCGATGACGTGGTAGGATAGCAGCTTTGACGAGGGTCCCAAGCGGCCGGCCGAAATTCCGGTAAGATCCGCACGGACCTGTGGTGTGTAGCTTAACTCCCTGGGTTCAATGAGATCGATTTCGATCGCGACCAGCAAATTTTTCGTGCGCACGATTGAAGCGGTCCTCCTGCTTGTGGTCGCCGCGGCGGCAATCGCCGTTTGGCGCTTGTCCCAGGGGCCGCTCGATCTCGATGAATTCGTGCTCTACCTTGAAAATAATCTGAATGAAGCCACCCCTGGGATTCAATTCGAAATCGCGCATGCCCAATTGAGTTGGCAAGAGCGCCGGCGCAGGCCGCTGATTGAAGTTTCGGATGTCCGGTTGCGTGCGCCTGACGGAACCGTCGTGGCGTCACTCGGGTCCATGGAGGCGGCCGTCGATATCGTGGCCCTGCTGGGCGGCGACGTTCGGGTCGAACATATCGGACTTTTCAGTCCAATCATAAGGTTCAACCGTGACTTGGCCGGAGAAATTCAGATCGGCCTTGAGCAGCGCGAAGGGGCGGATGCGCGGCCGGTCGGGAACGATGGCGTACCAACGGACGCGCAAACGGTCGATTGGTTCGCGATGCTTCTTGCCCCGCCAGATTTGGGGCCGGCGGCGCTGGCGTCGTTGGATAGCGTCGAAGTCCGCAATTCCACATTGATTTTTACCGATCAAAAGGCCGGGGCACGTTGGCTTGTTCCCAACGCCGAACTTCAATTCCTGCGTCAGAGCGACGATATCCAAGTCGGCGCTTCGCTCCCGATCCTCGACGGGGAAAAGACCATCGAGATCGATCTTGCCGGCCGTTATGTCTACGCCGCGCGTACGCTTGCGCTGACGGCCAGCTTTGCCGGGGTGCGCCCGGCGCAACTTTCGGCGATTGCCGGCTTGTCGCCTGACATAGCAATGGCAGATGTGCCGTTGACGGGGTCCGTCGATACCACACTGGTATTCGCGGACAACGTCCCCCAATTGTCGTTCTTGACGTTCGATATTGCGAGCGGTCCGGGCCGCTTGTCCTTGCCCGAAAGCATCGGTGGGCCCCGCACGATCTCCTCGGGGTTTGCGCGCGGATCGATCAACTCGGATTTCGATCAAGCGGCAATTGAAAGACTAACGCTCACATTGGACGGAATCGACGGACAACCCGAGCTGACGATGTCCGGGACCGCGACCGGCTTGCGCGCTTCACCGACGATCGACGTTTCTGCTTCGGTGCCGTCGCTCACGTTGAGCGCACTTGCGCAATTGTGGCCCGAAGGCGTCAAACCGAACACGCTCGATTGGATCAAGAAGAATTTGAGCGACGGATCTCTTTCAGGTCTTAGCGCCCGCGCAAATATGAACGGCTTCGACCTTGAAAGTCTCCGTGTGGCGGATCTCGATCTCGGCGTCGATTTCGCCGGGTTGACCGTCAATTATCTTACCGGCCTGCCCAAGATCGAGAACACATCGGGTCGGCTCAACATGAATTTGACCGAAGCCGCATTCGATATCAGGTCGGGTGAAATTCCCGATGTTGTGTCGGGGAAAGGTTTGCGTGTTACCGGTGCCGACCTGCGCATGGGGGACCTAACCCAACTACGGCAATTCGCGAACTTTTCGATCGATATCGCGGGCGACCTGGACGACACGCTGCGCCTGATCGACCACGCGCCGCTCAAATACGCGAGTGCAATGGGAATCGATCCGAACGACACATCCGGCTCGAACAAGATCAAGTTGAAATTGACCTTTCCGTTGATCAAGGACCTGCGCCTCTCCGATCTGGAAATCGACGTCCGCGCACAAGTCGAAAACGCCCATGTCGCGAACGT
This sequence comes from Paracoccaceae bacterium, assembly GCA_020446775.1. Lineage (GTDB taxonomy): Bacteria > Pseudomonadota > Alphaproteobacteria > Rhodospirillales > Rhodospirillaceae > VGEM01. The sequence continues at coordinate 1,832 of JAGREB010000480.1, read as the reverse complement.
CGCCTTCGGATTGCCGTTGAACGACGGCATGATGTCCCTGCGCGTGACGACCCAGGGCCTCGATGCCGAAGGCACGGCGAAACTCGGGCCGATCCGCACGGGATTGACGTGGCGCGAGAATTTCGGTGGTGGCGATTTCCGCAGCCAGTACGCGCTCGACGTCATTTTGGAAAATGATCAACGCGAACTCGTCGCGCTCGGGCGCGCGCCTTTCATTCCGCCGTATATCGACGGCCCGGTCCGCACCGAAGTCGTTTACCGTGTGATGCGCGATGGCACGGCATCGCTCGCCGCGGCCGCGGATTTGACGAACGTGGCGATGTCGCTGAAGCAACTGGGTTGGAACAAAGCCGTCGGTGAGCCGGCAAAAGGAGAAGCCGAAGTTTCGCTGAAGGACGGCAAGCTCGTTTCGGTCGACCGCTTTGCCGTCGAATCCGGGTCGACAATGGCGATTTCCGGGCATGTGACATTCGGTGCCGAAAATGCGCTGCAATCGTTGTCGGTCAGAGACGGCATCGTCGGTGAAACGCACCTGTCTGTCGAAATGGCTGCGGCCGACGACGGTGTGATCGAACTCGACGTAGCGGGCCCGGCGTTTGATGCCTCGTATTTTTGGAAAGACCTTAACGACGACGAAGATTCGGATTGGGTGCCGGTGCGGTTGCGCGCAAATATCGGGCGCATGTGGCTCACGAAAATGGGCAGTTTCGAGCGGGTTAAGTTGAAGTTCGAACGCGACCAACACCTCGTGCGTCGCATCGATTTCGAAAGCGCTGTCGGCGAGAATTCTCCATTTACATTCAAGCTTTCGAGCAACGAAGGCTTGCGATCGTTCTCGGGCGGCAGCACGGATGGCGGGGCGGTGATCCGCTCGATCGGACTGTTCGACGATATTATCGGCGGACAGCTGAAAATCGAGGGTAAGCTCGCAGAAGAAGGGGCCATTGATGGCCGGATGGACGTCGATGACTTCAAGCTGGTGCAGGCCCCGCTTGTCGCGCGCCTATTGTCGGTCGCGGCTCTGACGGGCATCGTCGATGAACTTGAAGGAACCGGTATTTCGTTTCGCGAGCTCAAAGTTCCATTCAGTTATGCATCCGACAAACTTTCCATTCGGGATGGCGGCATGTTCGGGACTTCGCTGGGCATGACGATGTCCGGCGATTACGATTTCGCAAATTCATATATTGATTTCGAAGGTACGCTGGTTCCGGCCTACGCCTTGAACTCGGTATTCAATTTCATTCCATTGGTCGGCGATATTCTTTCCGGCGGCGAAAAGGGTAGCGGTATTTTTGCCGCAACCTACCGCTGGCAAGGTCCGGTTGCGACCGCGCAGCCAACCGTCAATCCGCTGGCCGCGTTAGCGCCGGGATTCCTGCGGCGCATTTTCTCGATCTTCGATAGCGCGCCCCCGGAAGCGAAAAACGAAAGCGAACCGGCCGCGCCCGACGCGGATTCCGGTCAAACGCCGCGTCCGCCTGCGTCGTAAAGTGAGCGCTTTTCTCCGGCACGCGAAACCCGTGCCCGGCACTTCCGGCAATCTATGCGTCGATCTTGAGCAAACCGTGGCGCTTCTTGCCGCGCGATATCTTCGCGCTTCCACCGGAGACATCGGTCTGCGTGATGGACTTTTCTTCGTCCGAAACCTTCGCATCGTTGAGCTTGACGCTGCCTTCCTGAATGGCACGCCTCGCATCGCTCTTGCTCGACGCGAATCCAAGGTCGATCAACGCTTGCACGATCGAAATCCCGGCCGACAAATTTGCCGCGGATACCGAGACGCTCGGGAGATTTTCGCCGCTCCCGCCTTCCTCGAAGGTCTTGCGCGC
>JAGREB010000005.1 GCA_020446775.1 Paracoccaceae bacterium | reverse complement strand
GTCGTGATCCATGTGTTGATGCTGCGTGTGGCCGGCACGGCCCGAGGATGGCGAATCGCCGGAAACTCTATAGGCGGCAGTTCCGGGCGGATTCGCATACCAGCCGGGATCGCCGTAGTCGCCAGGGGCAAGGTCATCGCGAACTTTCACGACGGTGAACATGCCGCCCATTTCCAGATTTCCGTGCGGCCCGACGCCCATCATCATCGGCAAGGTGTTCTTCGGACCCGCCATGTGCGCGCTGTGGTCTTGATGCTCGGCCATGCCGTTTTGGCCCATCGCCATGTACCCCGGCAGCAGCGCCGCGATCTTGCGCGCGACACCGCTTTGGTCGACACCGATCACATTGGGTATGCCGTGGCCCATGGCGTTCATCGTGTGGTGTGACATGTGGCAATGCATCGCCCAGTCACCAGGCACGGCGACGAATTCAATATCGCGAATCTGCCCAACGCCGACCACCTCGGTGACTTCGTTGCGCCATTGCGCCTCGGGCCAACGCCCGCCGTCACCGCCGGTGACCTGAAACTGCACGCCGTGCACATGGATCGGATGATTCCACATCGACACGTTGGCGAGCCTTATCCGCACGCGTTCGCCGGTGCGCGCCACCAAAGGTTCGATAGCCGGAAACACCTTCGAGTTCATCGTCCAAAGATCGAACTCGGTCATGACCAAAGGATCGGGGCGGTAGGTGCCGGGATGCACCGCCCAATTGTGCAGCATGATGGCGTAATCGCGGTCGATCGCGGCTTTTTCTCCGTCCTTGGGATGGATAATGAACATCCCCATCATGCCGAACGCGAGCTGGATCATCTCATCGGCATGCGGATGGTACATGTGGCTGCCGTGCTGGCGCAGCGTGAATTCATAAGCATAGGTTTCGCCCGGCATGATCGGCTTCTGACTGAGTCCGCTGACGCCGTCCATACCGCTCGGCAGCAGGAGTCCATGCCAGTGGATGCTGGTGTGCTCCTTCAATCTGTTGGTCACCAGAATCCGCACGCGGTCGCCTTCGACGGCTTCGATGGTCGGGCCCGGCGAACGCCCGTTGTAACCCCAGCATTTTGCCGTCGTGCCGGGAGCAAATTCGTGATCGAATTCCTCGGCGATCAAGTGAAACTCCTTGATCCCGTCCTTCATCACGTACGGCAAGGTTGCGCCGTTGAGTGTCCGCACCGGAACATATCCGCGCGGCGCGGCAGCGCTTTCGGAAAAAGTCGTGGATGCGTCCTGGGCCGCCGCTTCGCGCCAGCCCAAAACCAGCCCGCCGAGACCGGCGAGTGTCGAAGAAAACAAGTTGCGGCGCGCGCGATTCATGCCGGCCCTCCCGTCGATGTCCCAACCTTCATCGGACCGCCGCCCATGGCGTCGAGCAGATCGACCCGTGCCCGCCAATATTCGCCCAGGGCCTCGATGTATTGATGATAGGCTTCGCCTTCCTCGCGCTTCGCGATCAGCAGCTCGAATGCGCCAACCAGCATGAAGTTATATTCGCGCTGCTTGAGGCGAACGATCTCGGCTTTGAGCGGCAATACCTTGGCCGTATATCGCCCTAGCAGTTCACTCATGACGTCGACCTTGGTGCGGGCGGCCCGTACCTCGGCGCGGATCGATCCTTCGAGAGCCTTCACCTGATTTTCGGCCTTCAGAACCGCCATGGCCGAGCGCGCGACCTCCGGCTGGCCCTGGTTGAACAGCGGCAGGGAAAGCGCGAACGCCGGTCCTGCCGTCCATTCACCATCGTCCTCGCGCTCGACGGCCGCGCCGATTTCAAGCTGCTGCCACAAACGATAGTCAGTGACGTGCTTCAGTTCCGCCACCGCTGCGTCCACGCCGCGCCGGGCTGCCGCCAGATCGAGCCGATGCGCAAGCGCGGAGTCAAAATCGGCGGCGGCCATCGCGGCCGGAGGTGGCGCCGGCAAGGTTTCACCGACCTGCGCCGCCGCTTCGGGTGATCCGACGGCATGATTAAAATCTCGCTCGGCTTCGGCCGCGTGAATCCGGGCCATGTCGGCGGCGATCAACGCATCCTGATAGGACGCCTGCTCCTCGGCCAGTTCGAGATCGGAAATATTCCCGGCGGCGTGGAATTGCGCGGCCAGCTCCGATGAGGCTTCAGCGGCGCTGCGCACTTCGTCAAGGACCGCGGCCGCGTTACGCGCGCCGAGGAGGGCAAAATAACTACGGCGCGTCTCGCCGACAGCGGAAACGACGTCCTGCGCGACGGCCGATGCTTCGGCGCGATAGGCCGCATCGGCGACTTTTTCGCGGCTCGGGCGCATCAACACGTCGAGCAGATTTTGAAAGATTCCGAATTCGAGAACCGCGAGGTGATCGGTCGCGCGCACGCTGACATCGAGCACCGGATTTTCGATCAACCCCGCCGCTACCAGGTCGGCTTTGGCCATGCCGAGGTCGGCGAAGCGGGCTTGAAGGTCGCCATTCGCCAGCAATGTCAATTGCACCGCGCCGTCGAGCGTCAACGGGGCCGCCAAAAGCTCGGCGATGCGCGTATCGATCTGCGCGGCCGCGCCGGAGTCTTTACGCCACGCCAGTTCGCCGCCGGCGCGGTCTCCGACCGATGCCGACAAGTCGGCGAAGGTGCCGGACTGATCGACCGTTGCCGCGCAAGCCGACAAAGCAACGGCGGCGCAGCCCGAGAGAATCAACCGTTTAAGGGATAAAAATATTAAGCGTGGCACTTGTCCCGACTCCGAATAGGTCAACGGTATCCAAGCTCAAGTCACTTGGATCGAGCCCGCGAACTGCGGGCCAAGCGGGACCTAAATCAGGAGTCGGTGATTGCGTGCGATCAGTGAAGGCGGGCGCGAGCGTTCGCGTAAACGCGAGGGATCGGCAAGCTGTGCGGCCGTCGCGCGCGGCGGCAAATCGCGGACCGCCGCGATTGAAGCGAAGTCGTGCGCGCAGGAAAGTTTTTCGAAACGCGGTCCGAGCGAACCGGCATCCGTGAGCGACGCGCTGGCGCAGAACGACTGGCATTGCGCACCAGATAAGCCCGTCTTCCCCGCCAGGGAGTCGGATGTGGATGCAGATTGGTGACAGGGAATGACCCCGGCAGGATCCGTGTTACCCGGATCCGCGGCATAAGCGAAATGACTTTGCGCGGGAATCGCCGCCGACACGATGACGGCAATCGCGACCAAACGGGCAATCCATTTTTTCAAAGGAAGAAGGCGCGCCACGTCCGTCTACTCCGGCATCCGAATGATGCACTGTAATTCTTTCGAAATGGACTGACAACCACTAGGCTAAGTTGCGGAGATTGACCGCCCCAAATGCGAGAACCTATGCTCGATGCCCGCGGATTCATCGCCGATTTCAACAAATTGAATGGACGCAGCCATGGCCCCCTCGCCATCTACGCTTAAAGGCAAGACGTTGTTCATTACCGGCGGCAGCCGCGGGATCGGGTTGGCGATCGGAAAACGCGCGGCCGGCGACGGCGCTAATGTCGTGATCGCGGCAAAGACGGCAGATCCTCACCCGAAGCTTGAAGGAACCATTTTCACGGCGGCGAAAGAAATCGACGCCGCAGGCGGTAAGGGATTGCCGATTCAAGTCGACATTCGCAACGACGAACACGTAGATGCCGCCGTCGCCAAAACGGTCGAAACATTCGGCGGGATCGACATCCTGATCAACAACGCGAGCGCCGTGCATATCGCCGGCACCCTCAAAACGCCGATGAAACGCTACGATCTCATGCATGCGGTCAACGCGCGCGGCACGTTCATGTGTTCGCAAAAATGCCTGCCGCATTTATTGAAGGCAGAAAATCCGCACATTCTCAACTTGTCGCCGCCGCTCGACATGGACCCGAAATGGTTCGCGCCGACGGTCGCCTACGCCATGGCGAAATATGGCATGAGCATGTGCGTGCTGGGCATGGCGGCGGAATTCAAGGCGAAAGGCGTTGCCGTAAACGCGTTATGGCCGCGCACCGCCATCGCGACGGCGGCAATCGAATATGAACTTGGCGGCAAGTCGATCCTGAAGCACTGCCGGACGACCGACATCGTCGCCGACGCAGCCTATTTGATTCTCACCAGCCCGGCGCGGGACTGCACCGGAAATTTCTTCATCGACGACGAACTGCTGGCAAGCCGCGGTATCACCGACCTATCGAAATACGCCGCCGCGCCGGGCAATCCGTTGCTGCTGGACTTCTTCCTGCATAGCGGCCCGAACGGATCGATGGACGGATATTTCGCCTTCCCGATGGGCGAGCAACCCTGATTTACCGGGGCCTTTGGCGCCTCGGACCTAGTGTTCGTCGAAATCGACGGACACCTTCGTCGGCATGTGCCCATAGACGGAAATGACAAGCCATGGGTGCTTGTCGTTGGTGAAAATCTTGCTCGGCAAGAGTTTTCCATAAGAGCTGCGTTTGACGGACACGATGTCGGATTTGCGGCACCCAATCACGGCAAAGACCGAATAGCCTGAATCATGGCGTACCTTGCGAACGCGCTCGGCCTCCTCGGCATCTTCGCAGACATCGATCACCAGGCTTTGCTCGGTCGAAATCAAATCAACGGCGGTCATTTAATGCGATCTCGGATGTTGTGCATGGGGCAGTGCTCATCGCTTGTTGCGCCCGGGGACAATGATGTCGCTTTCAGCATGCGTCAATTCGAACATGCCGAGACGAAGAACCGGAGCAGCGGTTCGCAAAATCAATCGAGCGAGCGCAAATAGGCGATGAAGGCGTCGATCTGGCGGGGGTCGACGGCGAACCTCGGCATTTCAGGATGGCCGGTAATGATCCCTTCCGCCAAAGCTTCGGCAAGATTGTCGACCGGATAACGCTGATGCAGCGTACGAAACGGCGGCGCATCGGGCAGCGGGCTTGCCCCGGTCGTGCCGATGGCATGGCATCCCGCGCAATAGCGCTCGGCAAAATCATGGCCGCTGATGAGTGCGCTTTCTTGCGCCCGGCTCGGACCGGCCACACTCACGGCAGCTAAAGCGGCCAGAACGGCAACGGCGAACGTAAATCGTTGTCTGTATTTCATGGGCAAACGTCGTACGCGGAAAGCCGCCGCGCAATCCTCTCCGGTCATGGAGGCGCATCATAGGTCTCAAAAGCGATTAAGCGCTAGCCGTTGAGAGTGGAATATCGATAAGACACGAACCGAAAGGGCCGCCGGTCAATTCGGAGTGCCGGCCCCGATGTCGATCCAACCGACATGCTCGATGTCGTGCACGACTTGAAGCTTCGGCTCGGCACCCAGCGACATGACCGCTTGGGAAAGATTCGTGAAATTGATCACGGTACGGCACTCGAAACGATTGCTTTCAACCGGCAAGGCGATGCCGGGCGCGGTTACCATCATTCCAGCGTGACTGCGAAAGTGACGTTTACACAGGTATCCGCAAGGCCGATTGACGGCTTCCCATGCCATCGAGCCTGCGGCCGCATGCGATTCCGGCGCATAAATCGACAGCGCTTCCCGGCCGGTCAACTCGACCGCGATCAGATCGACCAGAGCCGTCCCGAACAAGCGAACCCTCATGTCGACCGGCGAATAAACGTCGACGATGGCGACGGTCGGCTGGAGGTTGGGCGGCACGCGGTCGAGATAGTCGGAGAGGTGCGGCACCGCGCCTTGCTTGGGGAGCGAAACCCAATACGCCCAAAACGCGTTGACCAGCGGGTCGAACACGTCCGGCAACGGCGGAGCGCTGGCCGCATCGCATTCGGCTTGCTGCTCGTTCACAAGAAATCCGTCTGGCGCCATGTGGGGAAAACCGAAGCGGGCCTTCGAATATATTGTTTCGATTCAAAACTAAATACTCCGTTTGCGGGGACAACGCAAGCGCTAACCTGCACGCAACAGAGGAAAACCTGCATGAAATCAGGCGGTTCAAGGGCGTAATCAGATTAGCTAACGTATTGATATGTAAGGCCGACCCGGCTCGACGGCGGTACCCGCGGCGCGGCGCCGTTCAGGACGGGATTCCGGCGCCGACGTCGATCCAGGCTGTCACGGTTAACGCTTCGATCACGTCAAGGCCGTCGGCGTCTGTCTTCCGACTTTGCGCGCCATACAAGCTGGTGAAATTCAACATGGTCTGACGGTGCGTACGGCCGCCGTCCACCGGCAGCGAGATGCCCGGCGCGTCCACGACGACGCCGGCGTGGTTCCGGTACCGGCGAATACACAGATAACCGCAAGGCCGGTTCGCCGATTCCCAGGCGACTTCGCACGCCTTGGCTTTGAACGCTTCGGCGTACATGTCGAGGGGCGCGCCGCCGGTCAATTCCTTGCCCAGCAATTCGACAAGCGCAGTCCCGAATAATCTGACTTTGAACTCTGTCGGGCTATAGGCATCGATGATCGCCACGGCCGGTTGAAGCTTTGCGGGAACGCGGTCGAGATAATCGGAAATACTGGGGATCAGGCCCTGCCGTGGCAGGCCCGCCCAATAGTCCCAAAATGAACCGACGAGTTCGTCATCCACATCGTCGCGTCGCGCCGGGTTCATGATTTGTATTACTTCGCCTTTCGGTTCCGAGACCGTCCGCAAATCAAGATTGACGGTTTGAGGTGATGCGTTTTCCGGCCAGGACGGCGACAAGGAGCGACATGACGATCCCGCCAAAAAGAATCACATCGGAACTGGACGGCCCGACCGAAGCCCTGAACGACGGCGCCACCGTCCAGGTCAATGAAAATTCGGCGTGGTCGAGGGCCAACGACGTTTCGAGCGCCGTCTGACCATCATCGGGAACCGGTGGATCTCCGTACACGTCTTGGGCATCGCTCATGCCGCCGGTACCGTCGTCAAAACGCGCCATAACGCGCAAATTCAATCCCTCGGGCAGCCATTGGCGCTCGAGTTCGCCGACGACACGATCATAATCGACTTCGCTGAGAAGAACACCGAACTGGCGCGTGTTCTTGATGGTCACCGCGAGGAACGAACGCGGCGCACCGTCGGCTTCCCTATAGACGCTGCCGATCTTCATGACGTTCTGATCGTTGAGCGCAGCTTGGATCGTGGTCGCCGTCGGCGCAAAGCGCGACAGATCGGCGCCCGGTTTCAATAATCCGTCTTCGGCGGTCGAATAGGACACCAGCCAGCAACCGTCGTCGGTTTCACAGCTTTCGGGGGTCGATTTGGTCACGAAGCCCATCTCATCGGGAAACAGCGCGTCGGACCGCGCGCGCAGCGCCTCGATCGTCCCGGTAAACTCTTCGGCCGAAACACGGCCCGATCCGTTGAACAACGTGGCCAGGTTTTGCATAGCGCCGCGCGAGGACTTGAGCAGGAGTTCGAACGTCGCGGTCTGACGTGCGACTTCTTGTTCCGCTGCGGCGATCCGAGCGACGCGTGCGCTTTCGGCAATCGAGCGGCTGGCAATGACAGACGCGGCGATGCCGACGACGGCAATGGCAATCACCACAATCTTGCCGCCAGCCGACGCTGGTCCAAGGTTGGCCATGGCGTTCTCCCCCCGCGCGGGTTTTTGCGCGCGCGCATCCAAGTCTCGGCCATGTCGATCCGGATTTAAAGGCCGCAACGTAAAATCTGATCACATGGCGGGTAAGCCCGCAATTCTCGACATTACGAGGCCTAACAATGGGTCTATCATGATTGCGGTTTAGGCGCCGATACTCGATCGAGAGGTCGATATGAACGAATTCTTGCGCTTCAGACGGGTGGCGTACGGCCTGTGCTTGGCTGCGGGATCGATACTCTTCCTGACCGCCCCAAAGGCGCAGACGTTGGTGAACGAAGCCATCGTGCGCGTTCCCGCCCAAGGCGGCCCGCTCACGCCGATCTATGTGACTTACGATCCGGCCGATCCTTACACCTTCGCACTGCTGGACGATGCGGACGGCCGCTTGATGTTGTGGACACGGCCCGATCCGCTGGGCGAATTCACCAAGCTGCTCGATATCGACGCCAATGCGGTCAATGGCTCGGCGGCGCTTTCGCCCGACGGTTCAATGATCGCGACCTCGGGCGACGACAGTGTCATTCGCCTATGGGCGCGAGATGGCGCATTGAAATCCGAGTTGAAAGGTCACGAAGGCCCGATCCGGCGTATCGCCTTCTCGCCGACCGGCGAATATCTCGCCTCGGCCGGATGGGACAAAACGGTCAGGCTGTGGAACCTCGATGGCACGCCACGCGGAGAGCCGCGCCTGGGTCACACCGCGTGGGTGCGCGCGATCGCCGTCTCGCCGGACGGCAAGGTTGTGGCCTCCGCCGGATGGGACAAAACGATACGCCTCTGGAATGTGGACGGTTCGAAACGCAAGGTCGACGCACTTCAGCACGGGGCGCGGGTCGAATCATTGGCCTTTTCGCCACGCGGCGACATGCTGGCCTCCGGCGGTGACGACGGCGCGGTCAAGTTATGGCGTATGGACGGTACGCCGGTGGGTGAACCCCTGACCGGACATGGGACCTGGGTTTGGTCGGTTTACTTTTCGCCGGACGGCGAGTTTCTTGCGGTGGCCGGCGACGACGGCGCCGTTCATTTCTGGAATTTGGACGGCACCCGTCATAGCGAACCGCTACGCGCGCACGCGGGTTCGGTCAGCGTCATGGCATTCGCGCCTCAGACCGGGGCATTTGTCACCGGCGGCTACTACGACGGCACGGTTCGTGTCTGGAACGCCGATCACTCGGCCGTCGGAGAACCCTTGCGTGCGCACGATGCCTGGATCCGCGCGATGGCCGTCTCGCCCGACGGCACAATCGTCGTCACAGCCGGCGACGACGGCACGGTCCGCAGATGGACCGTGTCCGGTCAACAAATCGGCGCCCCGATTTTCGCGCACAAAGCCTGGGTCAGTTCAGCGTCTTTCACCGCCAACGGTGCGCGGTTCGCGACGGCGGGCTACGACGGCGCGGTGCGGGTGTGGTCGCGCAACGGCGACTTGCTTGTGGGTCCAATGCTGGGCCACACCGGCCGCGTGGAAAGCGTGGCCCTGTCGGCAACCGGCAACATGATTGCCTCCGGCGGCGCGGACGGATCGGTTTGGTTGTGGTCCGAAGGCGGAGAATCCCTCAAAACGCTGACAGACGCTCACGACGGGCCCGTGACAGCGGTGGCTGTTTCTCCCGACGGCGCCACGGTCGTCTCGGGTGGCAAGGACGGACATGTCCGCGTGTGGTCGAAGGCCGGCGAACCTGTCGCCGATATCGCCCAGGGAGAACCCATAGACACCGTCGTGTTTGCCCCGGACGGCGGATCGTTTGCCGCATCGGGCGAGGCCGGCGTAATCGCGCGTTGGGATTTGGCCGGCAAACCCACCGGTGAACCGCTGCGCAACGATGGCGCGCGCGTGCGTGCTTTGGCTTTTGCACCCGATGGAGGATCGCTCGCAGCCGCCGGCGACGACGGCGCGGTGTGGATATGGCAGCTGAACGGTGCATCCGCGCCGACCGTGATGCGCGGCCACCAAGCCGCGGCAAGTACCGTTGGGTTCGGCGCCGATGGCATTTCGGTCATCAGCGGCGGATTCTACGATGGACGCATCCGCGAATGGCGGATACGCGGCGGCCAAAGCTGAACGAGAACGAAGGGGGCACGATGTCGATCAAGTTTCTGGCTGCGGCAGCGGCATTGATTTGGACCAGCATTTCGATTTCGGTTCACGCGGACGTATTGATCGAGAACGTGACGCTGATCGACGGCACGGGCGTACCCGCGCGCGCAAATACGAATGTTCTCGTCACCGGCGACACGATTACCGAAATCTCGACGTCACCGATCGCCATCCCGGCCGGCGCGGCACGCGTGGATGGCACGGGCAAATACCTTATCCCCGGGTTGATCAATTCGCATATCCATTTGCCGGGCGGACGCACCGGCCCGGGCAACCGCACGCTGATCTCCGACACCGCTTTGGGCGAACGCGTACTGCACGGCTTTCTCTACGCCGGCGTGACGGCGATCTACGATTCCGGCAACAACATCGATTACGTGTTCAAAATGCGCGACGACGAGCGCGCCGGACGGATCGTTGCGGCGCGCGTGTTCTCGACCGGACGCCTCGTGACCCGCGCCGGCGGCTACCAATGCTGCGCGGGCGGATTGCAGGTCGAAGGGATCGAGGACGGTCTTCGCAAACTCGACGACGTGATCGCGCGCAAACCCGACATGCTTAAGTTCATCCGCGAACGCCGGGGCATGGGCGTCAACTCGGCCAACCTGCCGATGGTGCCGCTTGACGTCATGACGGCGCTGATCGCACGCGCGCACGAAGCGGGTATCCGCACAACCGTGCACGTGTCGGAAGAACAGCTCGCGCGCGAGTCGGTCGAGGCCGGCATCGACGCCCTGGCCCATCCGGTCTACTTGGCGGAATCGAGCGAAGAGTTTGCGAAATTCCTGGCCGCGAAAGGGATCATCGTCTCGACCACCATGGGCCGGGTCGATGCCGATGCCACCGTTTTCGACGAACCGATCTTCGCGGCGACCATGAGCCCGGAGGAACGCAAATCCAATCAGGCCAATCCGGGCTACTTCAATACACCGCGCGGAACCTGGCGCAGCGGCCTGATGAAAGCGGTCATGCATAACATCCTGCAAATGCACCAGGCCGGTGTTGTGCTGGCGGCAGGCACCGACCGGTCGATGGGCGCTTACCTACACCGCGAACTGTTCTTGCTTGTGCAATCGGGTTTGACGCCGCTTGAAGCCATCACAGCCGGAACTTTGAATTCAGCCAAATATATCGGCGTTGACGACCGCCTCGGGACGATCGAGAAAGGCAAACTCGCCGATCTCGTCTTGCTCGCGCGCGATCCTCTATCGGATATCGCCAATACCGCAGCGATCGTTTCGGTCTATAAAGGGGGTATGGAAATTGACCGGAGCGCTTTGAAATTGCCGGTCAACGGTTTCGTCGCCCCGCCCGGCGCCGATTCCGGCGAATGACGCCGATCATTGCGCGATTGTGGCACGGGCCGCGACAATCCGCCCCAACAACCGGAGAAAAACGTAATGCGGATGAATCTTTTGACCGTAGCCGTGGCCTTCGCGGCGATTGCGACGACGGCAGCCGTCGCGCGGCCCGACATCGATGCGGGTAAACGGGAGTTCGACCGGACCTGCCGCTTTTGCCATAGCTTGACGCCCAACGAGATCGTCGAAGGCCCTTCGCTGGCCGGCGTGTTCGGCCGTCGGGCCGGATCGGTTGAAGGCTTCGCATATTCGGAGCCGATCCTTCACTCCAAGATCGTCTGGTCAGACGGCACGCTCGACAATTACCTCGCCGATCCGGCGATGCTGGGAACCGAAGTGAACATGTGCATGCCCGGCATCGCCGATGCCGATGTGCGCGCGAACATCATCGAATACCTAAAGCGCTCGGCGCGCTGAGATACCGCTCAGACGAGCGCCCGGATCAACCGCCGCGTCATGTCGGGCGGCGGAACCTTGGTCCATTCGCGCGTGACTTCATAAGCGATCTTTTTTTGCACCGCCTTGTTCATGACCTTGCGCAGAACCGCCATCGCCTTGGGCGGTGCAGCGATCATGATGTCTTCGACCGCTTTGCCGCGCGCCATTTCGTTTAACGCCTTTGCGACGTCGTGCAGGAAGCGGTCTTCAGCGCCTTGATGCGGATCGGTATGCGGCTCCATGGCGTGGCGCGCCGCATTGGCGCTGTTAAAACTACGCCCGGCGCCGGCCTTCGTCCCTTTGTGCTTGCCGGATTGCTTGAAACGTCCATTAGGTAAAGGCACGAGGCGAAACGTGATCGGTTCGACCTTATAGATTTGAGCCTGCGCGCCGTCGGCGACCAGCAGCCACGTCACCGGGAAATCATGATCCTTGGACTTGCGGCCTTCGACGATCTCGGCAGCGCGGGCCGTTTTGGTTTGACGATGTTTCGATCTTGGCGACATGCGAACTTTGGCCTTTCTGTGAGAAAATCCCGTTTTCAGCTTCAGTCCCAATCAACACCGGTCATGCAAACGCCGCCTTGACGCGGGTCAGGAATGCCAGCTTTGCAATCTTTCGGGCACTGGCGTTTGCTCCCGTGCTCGGTTACAGGACATGGAATGCAAAAGCGCCATTCCCGTCCATTCCGGCCAGATCACGCGAAACAAATCGTCCCGGCGCGGCCGGCGACCCGCCTGACACCCGACGATTTGCTGGCGCGGGTGCTCTATCGGGATTCACTTATCATCATTATCGACAAGCCGGCCGGGATCCCGGTTCATGCCGGACCGAAAGGCGGCCCCAACCTCGAGGACTACTTCGATGCTCTGAGGTTCGGACTACCGCGCGCGCCGAACCTCGCCCATCGCCTGGACCGCGACACATCCGGCTGCTTGGTGCTCGGGCGGCACCCGAAAGCGCTGAAAAAAGTGGGCGCGTTGTTCGCCGCCAACCGGGTCGAAAAAAAATATTGGGCCGTTGTCACGGGTTCGCCACCGCAAACGGAAGGCCGCATCGAACTCGCGCTGCGCAAATTGACCCCCAAGGCAGGCTGGAAGATGGTGGTCGCGAAAAGCGGCGAACCTGGCGCTCAGGACGCCATCACCGATTACAAGCTGCTTGGTTCAAGCGGCGGTCTTTCGTGGCTTGAACTGAAGCCGCACACGGGCCGCACGCACCAAATTCGCGTTCATTGCGCGGCGCTGGGGTGTCCCGTCGCAGGCGATCCGGTCTATGGACGAGCGGCGGGTGAGACCGAAAACAAGAGCGATACCGAGGCCGCACAGCTCATGCTGCATTCGCGCGCGATCAAACTCCCGCTGTATCCGAAACGCCCGCCGGTCGAAGCCGAAGCGCCACCGCCGGCGCACATGATCGAGCTGCTCAAGCGTTGCGGATGGGCGTCGGATCCCGGCGTGTTGCCGTGAACCGCGTAGTTTGCGCTTGAGGCGAACGCTTAACGCGTTAGGCTCTCCTACGAACCACATGGAAGCGGGAGTCCGCGATGCCCCGGCAGCATTCGCCAAGAGCCTTGTGCGCGAAATCCACCATCGCCGCATTTACCTTCGCCGCGCTGTTGCCGATTGGCGTCGGTGCCGAAGACCCGCCCATCGGCGTCATGGTCACGGGCTGGGGACCGGTGCTTGGCCTGTCGCGGGAATATTCCGATTACGTGGTGGTGCGTTCCGTCGTCGGCGACAAGACGAACTATCCGGATGAGCCGTGCACGCAATGGCATGTCGGTGATTTTCCGTTCGCGTCGGAAAAGGGCCTGCTGCCTTTCGTTGTCTCTTATAAGACCGAGGGTTTCGAAAAGCTTTGGGACAGCTTCGGTATCTGGCGCCTGAGCGACGATGGCGCATCTTATGTTTCGGCGTTCGATCCCGCTCTGACCATGAGCGTCGGGTCCATCGGTGACGCCAAGGTCACGGCGCTGAAAGACACCGCCGAAGCGGACGTTTCCGTCAATCGCGAAGCGCCGCTGGCGGTCGACCCGCGCGACGGAACCGACCATCTCGCCGGGCTATACCGCATCGATTTGCCGAACGGCCTGCACGACGTGCAGGAGATGTCGCTGGCACGCTGGACCCGGATCAACGGAATGATGGGATTCGACGAAACCGATCCCGTCATCCAGGAACCGGCCGGCAAGGCGATCGAGGATTATGTCTCACGTTATATCGCCCAGCACTACGGTAATCGCGTCGATCTCCGCTTCGGATACTACGCGCCGGTCGCGGGTCTGACGCGCAGCATCGAGGATGTCGCGGTATCGTTCGCGAACGACGGCATTTCGAAACTTCTGATCGCGCGCGAGACCACCGATCACAATACCTACGCCAATACGTTCTGGGACCTGTTCCACACGCTGAAGGGTCTTTGCAAGGCGGGCGTGCCCGACGGCACGTTGGCCATCGAACAAGTCCGCCAAGTGGGCCGCACGCCCGAATACAACACGATGGTCGCCTACGGACTAAAGCGGCATTTCGATTTGGTTGCGCCGGGCGGCGACGTCGCGCTGGTCTATACGACCTATGGACTGCCATGGCCGGGCGGCAATCCCAAGGCGGGGCCGTTCTCGGCACCGCAACCGTTCATCCAAGAAGTTTATCACGAGAACGCGTTTCTGAATTTCTTGAGCTTCAAGCCTTATGCCCTCGCCCAATATGGCCGCGACTATGACATCGACTGGACGCCGCCCGGCATCGACCCGGCCTCGACCGTACGTACCGAAAATTATTACGCCTATGGCATGACGGAAGCGGCGCGCATCCGGTTCGACGGCGATCCCGACGGGTTCCGCACGTTGCGCGAAGTAATTGAACAAGCCGTGCGCGAAGACGGTCATCGCGAGGTGATCTTGGCGTTGTCGCATTGGTACGACAATTCGCAGAACATCCTGTTCGATCTGCGCTTTCTCAATCAAATCCCGCTCAACACCATCGCCGAGATGGATGCCGGCACCCAGTGGCAAGTTTGGTGCGAACGCTATACCGGTCCGGGCGCCTTCGAACAGGTCGCGGCACGCGACCGCACCTGCCCCGACGGCTACGCGCGCTTGCAGGTCACGGAGGCATTCGACGATATCATCGATATGTTTTCGCTGGGTTACGCACAGCGTATCCGCGGCGGCATCGAACGGTTCGGCGTGTTCCCAAACCTCGACATCAAAGTATCCGCGCGCGGCGCCGTGACCAAAGCGGGCGGCGGCACCGTCGCGGTGAACGACGGCCCGTTGGCCGGCGCACGGCTTGCCGTGCCTGCGGACCCGCGGCCGGGCGCACCGGACGGATATGCGTGGGACAAAGTCTGGCGGCCGGCCGGCGAGAAGTTCGCCTACAACGGCCCCGACGCGATCCACCCGATCAATGCCTATACGGACTCCGACGATTATCTCGACGCCGCGAAGGACGATTTCGACGCCTTCATCGGCACGCAGAGCGATGCCCTGCCCGGCAGGCGTTTACCCGTACCCGGCAACGCGATTTCCCCCGTCGTGCTATTCGGCCCGTATCGGACACTGTTCGACGCGCCGGCGCGCATCACGCTGCCGATCGATCTGAATGCGATGACGGATCCGTCGAAAGTCATGCCGGTCATCTACAACGATCTGACCGGCGCCTACGATCCCGTCTATCCGATCGCCGGCAGCAGCGGCGTCAGTGTGGACGAAAGCGCGGGAACGGTTTCGTTCGACGTCCAGACGCTCGGCAACTTCGCGGCGGTGAACGGCACACCGTAGCGGTCACAAGATCGGTTTGACCCGGCCGAGGAACGCGATCACCGCGATCAGTGTGTACAGCGTCAAGACGGCCACCAGCGTATTGTTGATGGCGCGCGCCACCGCTTCCTCGCGCTCGGGCGTCGAGCCTTCGCGGCCGATTTCCATGAACGGTGCAATGAACGGCCGGAAACAGAGATCGATGGCCATCGCCGACCAGAACACCAAGCCGAACAGCATGATCTTCCAGGCGAACCAAGGCTCGCCCAGCGGCGCGCCGGTCGCCAGCGAATTCAGTCCGACCACGGTGAACAAGAGACCGACGACGCCTTCGAGACCGAGTTGAACGGTCCCCGCGACGTTCGCGACCGGTTTGCCCTCCATGAAGAAGCCGATGAAGATCAACGGCAGCCAAACGATGGCGAGCCCCCAGCCGAACGCAAACATTGCCGGCGTAATCGGATGGATGCCGAGCGCATCGGTCAACTGCAAACCGACCGGAAAAATGAGTGCAAACGACACGCGCGGGAACAGATCGACGATCATGGCCAACCGCAGCAGATTCGCGCGGGTTTCAAACGAGCGTTGGGGGCTTTTCGCCATCACCGCGGCGGTGAACACACCGACGTCGGCGCCCAGCCAGAACACGAACAGAAGGATATGGATGTAAGCCCAAATTTCGATGCTCATGGTCTTCCCCGGGTCGTAAGATCATCCAAAAAACGCGAGCAGTTCGCCGGCCGCCACCGCAAAGTCGGCCGGGATCGCCTTGGCGGTCGCGTTCTTCGCGGTCGCCAGCGCCTGCTTGGTCGCAGCCGAGTCCGGGTTGCCCAACAAGACCGGGCATCCGACCTGGGCCAGCTTTTTCAGCGACGGGTACATAAAGTGCGCGCGATAGGCCGACTGGTAGATATCGATGCACTTGAACAGATCGAGTGTCCGCCGATGGATGACCTCGGGCGCGACGTCGGGCTCGCCGGCACGGCGGATATGTTCTTTCTTGCGCTTGTACCAGGGCGTGAAAAGTTCCTGGTCGCGCACCATGTTCCACACCTTGATCCAATGGGCGCCGAATTCTTCGTATTCGATTGTCGGCGTGTAATTGGCGACATATTCGTCGCGCGTGGCATCGTCGAAAAACATCAATGTCGGCACGGCAAGATGCTTGACGAGATCGGGGTTTTGAATCGCGAGTTCGACACCGACGTCGCAGCCGCCCCAATACCCGAACACATCGACTTCATCGTAACCTGCGGCCTCGATCGCCAGGGCAAGATACTTTGCCTGCGCCTCGACCGTAACCGTGGTGCCCATGGGATTGTCCGATTCGCCATTCCCGGGCAGATCGACGGCGAGCACCGGGCGCTTGCCGATCAACGGCTTCATGAACCGGTCCATGCCCATGCTGGACGCCGCGCTGGCGTGGATCATCACGATGGGCCGGCCCTTGCCGTCGGTGTTGCGGCGGCTGTAGAGCGACCCACCGTCGATCTGCAGATATTCGCACCACAGGCGGCCCGGCATCGGCTTGGTCGCGGCCAAAGGCAACGATTTGTGCGGCGACGGGTTTTCGATCAAAAGCTTGATGTTGTTATCCTTGGCGTCGTCGCGGGTCGCAGGGCGGAAGGTGCGCACGTTGGCGGGCGGATTCGGCATTACGTCCATGTATTTGGTCAAGACGTCGGTCGCGGTGGTGGTGATCACCATGTTCGCCTTCATGTTCTTGACGGCCGACGCGGTGTCGAGCAGGAACGCCGGCCGGTAGGCCTTGCGGTAATTATTGTCGGCACGCAAAAAATCCATCACCGCGATCTGAAGGCCCGCCGGCGGCGGCAGGTCGTTGTTCATGCGGCGCGCGGTATCCTTGCGGTACCACGGAAAGAAAATCAGCTGCTCGCGAAACCGCGCCCAGGTCCAGGTCAAATGGGAACCGGACCAGTCGTATTTCAGTTCCGGCAGGTAGTTGGCGAGGATTTCGGCCGTCTCGGCCTCGTCCATCTGGATGTAACCGTCCATGATGCATACGGTCACGCGGCCGGGATGGCGCAGTCCCAACGCCAACGCGCATGCGCCGCCGGTATGAAAACCGTAGACCGGCGCCTTGTCGATGCCGAGTTCGGTCATCACGTTGGCGACACCGTCGGCGAAATCTTCCATCGTCGGCCACTCTTTATCGAGCGGCAGCGGCTCCGATAATCCGTTTCCCGGTGTGTCGGGTGCAATGACGGTATAGCCCTTGGCCGCGATTTCCTCGATCAGCGGAATATATTCGCGTGAGGATGTCGGTGATTGGTGCAGAAGCACAATCGGCGGCCCTTCGCCGGCACGGCGATAGTGCACCTGGCGCGTGCCGCCGACCGTCACGAAATGGCGCGTGATACGAATGGCCATGGGCATCCTTTCCCGACATGCTTTCGATCATCCGCGCACGTTCGGCGCGGTCCCGCGAAGCTTAACCGGAGGCCTAACCCGCGGACAAGTCGCGCCCAAAAACGACCCCTAGGAATGACTTATACATGACTCGCGCATTGCCGACCGCGCACCAACCATTTCTCGAATTCGCAATAAGCAAAAATGATACCGGCAAATACGGCGCACAGGCCGAACTCGAACGGCGGCAATGGCGTTGTCTTGAGGACATCGTTCATGATCGGGACATAGATCGCGGCCATTTGCAGACCAACGGTCACCGCAAGCGCCAGCGTCATCGCGCGATTTGCGGGCATTCGCAGGCCGATCGTGAATCGGTCGTCGGTACGAATCGAAGCGACGAAGGCGAGTTGGCAAAACGTCAAAGTCGTGAATGTCAGCGTCTGCCAATGGGGGTTATCCTGCGAGATCGACCACGCCAACACGCCGAGAGACAATACCGTCATCAAAGCACCGGCCCGCGCCGCTTGCTGCCACAACCCCATGCCGAGGATCGATTCGTCGCGCGGGCGCGGCGGCCGCGCCATGACGTCACGGCCGGCGGGTTCGCTTGCCAAGGCCAGCCCGGGCAGACCGTCGGTGATGAAATTGATCCAGAGAATATGGATCGGCAGGAACGGCAGCGGCAGGCCGAAAAACGGCGCCAGCGACAAGGTCAAAATCTCGGCTGAATTTCCGGCCAGCGCGAACTTCACGAACCTGCGCACATTGTCGTACATGCGCCGACCTTCACGCACCGCGGCGACGATGGTGGCGAAATTGTCGTTCAGCAGGATGAGGTCGGACGATTCACGCGCCACATCTGTTCCCACCTTACCCATCGAAACACCAATGTCGGCCTGCTTCAGCGCCGGCGCGTCATTGACTCCGTCTCCAGTCATCGCAACGAATTGTTTCGCGTCTTGCAAGGCCTTGACGATGCGGATCTTGTGCTCGGGTGCGACGCGGGCAAACACGGTGCTGCGGCGCAGAAGCGCGGCGGCCAATTCGTGATCCGACAGCGCGGCGATGTCGGTTCCGGTCATTGCCGCGTCTCCGGGCGCCGCGATTCCGGTTTGAACGGCGATATTGACCGCGGTGGCGGCGTGATCGCCGGTCACCATGATCGGACGAATCCCGGCGGCACGGCAGGTTGCAACCGCTTCGGCGGCTTCGGGGCGTGCCCCATCCAGCAATGCGACCAAACCGAGAAATTCCAAGTCGCGTTCGATCTCGTCGGGCGCTAGGTCCGCGGGAACGTGATCGAAATCCCGCAACGCGAATGCGAGCACGCGATAACCTTCCGCGGCCTTGGCTTCGGCAGCGTCGAGAATTCGGCCGGGATCGAATGGGGTGCCATCAGGCACATGACGTTTCGTGCAACGGGCCACAATTGCTTCGGGCGCGCCCTTGACGAATGTTCTGACGATCTTGCCCGTACCCGCGGTGTCGCTTGGCGCCTGATGCAAGGTCGACATCGCCTTGCGCTCGGATTCAAACGGGATTTCGGCAACGCGCGGAAAGCGCGACGCCGTATCGGCGCGGACGAAACCGGCGCCGGCGGCGGCTTCATACAAGGCGAGTTCGGTCGGGTCTCCGATGGCCGTATCGCTGGCTTGGTCGGGCGAACGGACATCGTTGGAGATCGCGAGCGCGATCCATAACGCGGCAGGAAGCCGTTCGGTCATGGGATCCGCCGTGGCGATCCACGCGCCATCGCCATAAACCGATTCGACCGACATGCGATTGCGCGTCAGCGTTCCCGTTTTGTCGGTGCAAATGACGGTGACGGCGCCAAGCGTTTCGACCGCCGGCAAGTTGCGAACCAGTGCGTTGACGCGCGCCATGCGCTGCGCACCGAGTGCGAGACCGACGGTCACCACCGCCGGCAGAGCTTCAGGAATTGCGGCAACCGCGAGACTGACGGCGGTCAGGAACATATTGAGCGGCGGTTCACCGCGCGCCAAGCCAAGCACCAGAATGACGGCGCATATAACGATAATCGCGATAGCCAAAACCCGGCCGAACCGGGCCAACTTAACCTGCATCGGCGTTCGCGTTTCCACCGCCTGCACCAGCAGACCGGCAATGCGGCCGATTTCCGTCGCCATGCCGGTTGCCACCACAATCCCGCGCCCGCGCCCGCGCACGACCGTCGTGCCCTTGAAGACCGTATTGACGCGGTCACCCAACATCGCATCGCGTGCGGCAGTGGATTTCGACGACTTCTCGACCGGCACCGACTCCCCGGTCAGCGCGGCTTCCTCCACGGAGAGATTGGCGCTCTCAATCAAGCGGAGATCGGCCGGGATCGCATCACCGGCTTCGAGCACGGCGATGTCGCCGGGAACCACGTCGCGAGCTGCGATTTCGCGAATCAATCCATCGCGGACCACGCGGGCGCGTGGCGAGGCCATCGATCTGAGTGCGCGGACGGCTTTTTCCGCGCGAAAGTCCTGAGTGAACCCGATGGCCGCGTTCAACAGAACAATCGCGAGAATTGCGAAGGTATCGACAATATCGCCGAGCGCCCCTGAAATGATTGCGGCGGCAATCAGGATCAGGATCATCACGTCCGTGAATTGCCCGATCAGCAGCGCGATAGGCGAGCGGCGGCGTACATCCATCACCTGATTGGGGCCCGCGCCGATCAGCCGCCGCGCGGCGTCTTCGCTGGAAAGGCCCAAGTGCGCGTCTGAACCGAGCGCGGTTACCGCCGCGTCCGCGTCGCGCGCGTGCCAGGCTTCACGGCCGTTCGTTCGATCAAGCGCCATAGATGTAAATCAGGTAAGCGTTCATCACATACATCATCAAGAGGAAGATCCCGGTCCAACCGACCAATCGCAACGGCCGTCCGGCGGGACGCGTGAAGACCGCGGTGATCACCGCGCCGGACATGATCATCGCCGACACCCCTGTCGCGGCATGGACCTGGGACACGACGGCCAGCAAGGGGCCCTTGGTGTAGAAAATGTCTTCGATCGCCAAGATCAAAGCGTCGAACAAATTACTGCCGAGCAGATTTGCAATTGCCATGTCGAGCGCGCCGATGCGGGCCGCCGCAAGCACGACCGTCAATTCCGGCAGCGACGTCGACAATGCCACCAGCGACGTCCCGACGAACGAATTGTTCCATCCCATATTGGCGGCCAAGCGTTCGGCGATGAACGGCATCGAAATTCCGGCCGCCCCGACGAACACGCTTGCGACGGTGTAGCCGACGACCGCCTGCGTCAACGAAATGTCGGGCCATTGCGCGGCCGTTTCGGTGGTTCCGGCTTCCGCCGCCGCACGTTCGTAGCGCGTGGTGACTTGCATCGCGAGGATGTAAAGCGCGATGAGTATGGGCGTTTCGATACCGATATACCCGATGGCGAATACCGGCCCCGACCCGCCGGCGACGATGCGCAATGTGGCGAACCCGATAATGATGACTCCGAAACCGGCCGAAAGAATGTGCCCTTGCGCGATACGCGTATAAATGGACGCTTTCGGATAAACCAGTTCGAGCATCATCAAGATGAGAAGATTGAAGATGCAACTGCCGATGGTGCCGCCGACGGCGATGTTCGGCGCATCCGCGGCCGTGACCGCCGTGATACCGGTGAACAGCTCCGGCAAAGATGTCACCGTGGCCAGCAACACCAAGCCGATGACCGTCCCGCCCAGTCCGGTTTTGTCGGCAATGATGTTGCCGAATTTCGACAGATAAAAACCCGCGATCCCGATGGTCGCGGCGGCGAGCACGTAGAACGCCCAGAGGATGGCCGATTCAATCATTGCGCGGTTCGCGCCCCTTGTTCGTTGGAATTTCGCCCATTATCGGCACGAGCGTTCAATCTCCGGCCTTGATTTCAGTCACGGTCTGGCGCCGGGTGGTGGTGGCGCGTAAACTCATCGCAAATCCGGTTCCAAAGCGAGGACTTCATCATGGACGGCGGCACGATGGCAACCAAACGGCGCGTACTCAAGGTCAAGCCCGCGACGGCCAAGGCGCTGGCGCCCTATGGCCGGGTCGTCGGCCGCGGTTCGGGTGTCAAACCAGCCGATAGCGGCTATTACGGGGGCGCGGTCAAATTGATCAAACCCGCCCAATTTCAATCCGACAACGACACCTGTTTGAGCGTCGCCACCATCCAGCCGCGGCCGTTCGAACTCGAGCATATCGAGCGGCACTACAAGCACACGCAGGCGTTCATCCCGCTGGGTGGAAAGCCTTTCGTCGCCGTGTTCGGCGCGCCGACCGACGGCGATGAACCCGATTGGGACAAGCTCGAGGCGTTCCGCTTCGACGGCAAGGACGGTTTCTGCATGAACATCGGAACGTGGCACGAGTTTCCGTTCGCGCTCGAGCCCGATACCGACGTGATCGTCATCCTGCGCAATGAGACCAACCGCGATCTCAACGCCAAAGACAGCGGGGAAGCGCATGGCGGCGACTTGAGCAAGCTCAACATCGCCAAACGCACCGGCGCGGTGTTCGAGATCGATATCGGCTGACGCGCCGCGCGTTGCGAGGAGGCTTATCCGCCCGCCTCCATGAACAACAGCCGGACCGCGATCAAAAAGACGATGAAATAGCCCAAGACGGCAAGCAACGCGCGCCAAGACAGCGCGAGCGCCGATCCGCCGTATACGCGTTTCATCGCCACCACCAAGTGTACGAGAAAGGACACGGCGAACAGCCAGCCCATGATGCCGTTCGGCAACCAACGCCCCGTGAACTGCACGATCAGCACGAACGCCGTCAGCACCATGAACAGGAAGGCGTGGAAATAAAGAGAAAAAACCAAGTGATCGTACATCAGAACGCGCTTGGTCGCGTACAGCAGCCAGAGCCACATCGCGAATAGCGGCACCAAGATCACCAACAGGCGCGGAATCCAGGTCGCGAGGAGATCGTTGCTGCGTTCGGGGTGATCGGCGAATTCGGCCATCATGTCGATCATGCTTAGAATTCGATTGACGTCGGCCTCCGTCTCGGCGGCGCGCCTGATCTCGCGGCGAAGATTTTCCGACAAATTCGGATCGACCGGAATGGCCGTGGGCGCCAATTCGAGAAAAGAAAAATGGAACGCGACAATGGTGCGCTGGTCTTCGGGTACGTTCTGCGCCGCCTCGCCCGACAAAACCGTGACACTCGGCATCAGCCTCATCAAAGTCACGTCGCTCAAACCGAGGACAATGAAAAATGCGATGGTGACGAAAACATAGAATTTGATCGGCGTGACATAGGACGTGCGCTTGCCGTCGAGGTGACGGCGCGCAACCGCGCCGGGCGCGGCGATCATCAAACCCAAGGTTCGCCAAAGTCTGGAATCGGCGGCAAAATTGCTGTCGATATAGTCTGCGACCAGCGCCCAGAACGGACGATGCAGATTTTGATGTTCCTGCCCGCACGCCGCGCAGTACTTGCCGGTCAGCGGCGCGCCGCAGTTAAGGCAATTTGGCTCCGTCATCGCCCATCCTTTGGCCCATCCTTTGGCCCGCCCCTTGGCCAGCATCTTGCCCGGCACCTGTGCGCCGCCTGATCCATCCTAGCAGAGCCCCAACGGCAAGCGCGACTGTGATTGCGCTCGTGAGCGAAGTCATCACGGATTTGGCGCGGTGGATCAGGATCGCGGTATCCATCGCATCGGGTAAGAATCGATCGCTGAAGACAATCCGCATGAAAAGCGTGTTTTCACCAAGATCGCAGATCATCGGAAACAGGGCGGCGACCCAAAGGCCTTCGGCGAACCATTGCGATAATTGGCGCACAGCAGCCTGATTGATCAGCCACGCCCACAGCAACATCGTCGCAGCCGCCAGAGCCGGAGAGAAAAGCATGTCGGCGATCCCGAAACGCAAATAAGCCAGAAGCGTGCGCGGCCCGAACGCACCCATTTGAATCACCATCGCTGTCCGGCCGAGCGGGAACTGCATGTCGAACGGCACAAACCCGCCGGACACCGCCTGATACGCGGGCACCAGATAAAACCGAAACGCCAGAATGAAGGCGATAACGACGATCAGCGCGATGCCCACCGCACGGGTGCTGGCGCGAGTTCGGAGGTATGCGGCGATCGACGTCACGCGCGGCCAATTCGAACTTCGATCACCCGTTACCCGTTCTTCATGATCACTTTGCCGAAATGGCGCCGGTCGTTGACCATTTCGTGCGCCTTGGGCAGATCGGACATCGGCAATACGGTGTCGACGATACCCTTGAACTTTCCGGACGCGAACAACGGCAAAGCTTGGGCGTTGAACGTAGCAACGGTCTCGGGAATGTAGCGCGGCGAAGTGTCGATGCTCATGGTGTTGATCGACACATTGCGCTCGCCGACGCGCAAATTGAAGGTCACTACGATGCCGCCGGTCGAACCGTAGTTGCACACCTTGCCTTCGTTGGCCATGCAATCGAGGACGCGTTCAAGCGTTTCGGCGCCGATGGTCGCGCAGGCAATATCGACGCCGTGCAGCTTGGTGTCGGCCTTGACCATCGTGACCCAATCCTCGGTCTTGTAGTTGTAGACCGCGTCGCATCCCCATTCCTTGGCTTTCTTCAGCTTGTCGTCGCGGCTGGCGGTACCGCCGACCCAGCAACCGCGCTGTTTGGCGATTTGTAGCGCGGCCGAGCCAACCGACGACGCGACTGCTTCGATCAGAACCTTCTGGCCGGGTTGCGCGTTGGCAACCGTGACCAGCGCGTGCCATGCGGTATGCCAGCCGACCGGCACCGCCGCACCTTCCTCGAAGCTCATATTGGCGGGCAGCGGATGGGTCTTGGCCGCCTCCGCAACCACCTTGGTCGCGTGGCTACCGCGCGTGCGCGCCATCACCCGGTCGCCCGGTTTGAATTGGGTCACGCCTTCGCCCACCTTGTCGATGGTGCCGGCGCATTCCATGCCGAGGATCAACGGCAGGGCGATACCGGAGTAAGTCCCCGCGCGCATGCGCGTTTCGGCGAAATTGATCCCCGACGTGACGACGTTGATCCGCACTTGGCCGGGCGCCGGCTCCGGATCGGGCAGGTCTTCCCATTTCATCGCGTTGAGGTCGCCGAACTCGCGGACAATCCAGGCTTTCATTCTTTCCCCCTAAAGACTTCGGCACGGAACCGCGCCGCATGAACGCTTTCGCGAGCGTGAGTTATGGCGGCCGGTGCGCCGTTCGCAAGCACTTAAATATCGGCTACCGGCGATCGGCCGTTAGTCGATCCATTCGACGCCGGCTTTGATGATCAGGTCCTTGCCGCCGCGGCGTTGAAACAACGTCGTTTGATTGTCGATCAATTCTTTGCCGACGGCGCGCAAACGCTTGGTCTTCTCTTCGCACGCTTGCAAAACTTTCTCGGCGTCTTCCTTGCGCACGACGACGACACCATCGAGATCGCCGCAAATCAGGTCGCCGGGATTGACGATCACGCCGCCGCACGCGACCGGAACGTTGACCGAGCCCGGCTGTTCCCAGGTGCCGTGCGACGGATGACTGCCGCGGCAGAACACCGGTACTTCGCGCGCCAGGATCGCACGCGAGTCCATCACCGCGCCGTCGACCACCACGGCCTCGACGCCGATGTGCTTGGCCGACAGCGTCAATCCACCGCCCCAAACCGATTGATGGGTATGGCCGTTGGCGGCGATGACGATCACATCGCCCGGCTTGGCGACACCGAGCGCGGCAATCGACATCAGATGATCGAACGCCTCGAGCTTGACGGTGACCGCCGGACCGACGATCGACCAGTTGCGGCCGTTCAACGGCTTGATGGCCGGATCCATCATTTGCGACTTGCCGACGTTTTCGGTGACCACTTCGCGCATGACGTCCTTGAAGCGGGCGACGATATCGGCAGGGGGACGTTCGATAGTGGCGTAGACTTTGTGCATGGAACTCTCGATCGATAGGGGAAACTGAATTAGGGCGCCAACAGCGCCGGGAAGCTTTCGCCGATCCCGCTGACGATCAGCTGTACGGCCAGCGCGGCAAGGATAATTCCGAGTACGCGGCCCATGACCGCGACACCGGTCATGCCGAGCCAATCCATGATCTTCGACGCCGCCATCAGCGAGATCAACAACGAGGCCATGACGGCCAGCAGCGCGCCGAGCACGGTCGCCATCGCCAACGGGTCGCCGCTGGCGCGGCCCATTAACAGGATCACCGAAGCGAAAGCGCCGGGTCCCGCGATCAACGGAATGGCGAGCGGAACAAGCGCGACATCATGATGCGCGTCGGGTTCGGTTTCTTCCGCGGGGCCGGTGGTGCGCAACGGACCCATGCGCGCGAGCACCATATCGATGGCCAGCAATAGGAGCAGCACGCCGCCCGCGATGCGGAACGCGGCGAGAGAAATCCCGAGTTTCTCCAAGACGAAACTTCCCGCGAAGGCCGCCCCGATCAGGATCACGGTGGCCGCGAAGGTGCCGCGCCACGCCGTGCGCCGGCGGCCGGCCGCGTCCAACCCCGGCACCACCGACATGAATAACGGCACCATCCCGGGCGGATCGATAACGACGAAAAAGGTCACAAAGCTGGAAACGGCAAGTTCGAGCATGGCACCGGCGATGGTTTGGATGCCGCAGACTAGTCGATTTATCCGGCGAGAACGAGATCGAAAGAAAACCCTTGAGGCGGTTCATCGGGAACGGTTTTCCAAATAGAAAAGGCGGCCTCTGCAGGCCGCCTTTTTGTGGCTGGTCCGGGCGATTGTTATTCGCCGGATTTCTCGTCGTCTTTGTCCTTTTTGCCTTTCGGCTCTTCGCTTTTGACGAGCGACTTCAACCGGCATTCTTGCGGGCGGCCGGGTCCATCCCTGAATACGATGGTCCCGAAGCGATCGAAGGTCGAGCCGGGCCGGTTCTTGAAGGCGATAGTGTCCTTGAAGTTGAGGCCGGTACAGCGCGAGATGAACTCACCGTAATACCATTCGCCGGTACGGGCTTCGATATAGATGCCCTTGGTGCCGTCGGCGCGCCAATCGCGAATGTTATCGTTGTCGAAAAACGGAATGCTGGCCTGCTCTTGGGCTGCGGCCTTATCGCCGGCTGTGTCACCGGCTTGTGCGGCTTGAGCCGGCAGCGTGAACGGCACGGCCATCGCCGCCAACAGGGCAAGCGTCAGGTGAAAGCGTGTCATGGCGGAATCCTTTCCTATCCGGTCCTCCCATTGCCGGAAATATGGCACCGGCTAAGGGCGGATGCACGGCGATCCCGTGGCAGGAAAAAGGCAACGGGTAACGATCCGTAACGCATTCAACGGCTTAGATTTCACCGCCAATGTCGAGCAAGATCCGCCCCGATGTGGCGCGCGACTCGAAGGCCGCATGGGCGGCCGCCACGTCCTCCAACTTGCCCGCGACCGAGACTGGAAACGTCCAGGCGCCCGAGGCGAACTTCGACACCAGCTCGGCCCGCTCCGCGCCCTTGGTTTTGGCAAGGCCGTGCGGCAGGACAAACCCACGCACACCGTGCGAACCCGCGATCAATTTTGAGATGTTCACTTCCGGCGCAGGGCCGGCCATGGCCCCGATGGCGATCACTTGGCCCAGCGGTGCAAGGCATGAAAACTGCTTCGCGGCATCGGGGCCGAGATTGCCATCCATAATGAAATCGACGCCGCGTCCGGCGGTGATCTGCATTACCGTCTTGGGCCAATCTTTGTCGGCGACATAGTCGATCAGATGATCGGCGCCGAATTGCTTGGTCGATGCGACTTTCTTGGGGCCGCCGACCAGACCGATGACATGGCAGCCGGCATCCTTGGCGATTTGCGTCAACATCGCACCGACCGGACCGGCGGCGGAGTGCACCACCACCCAATCGTCTTTGCGTACCCGGCACAGGGTGTGCAGCATGTGCCACGCGGTCAACGCCGACCCCATGCAGAAGCCGCCCGTCTGCCAGCTCAGCGGATCGGGGATCGGTACACAATTTGCCGCGGCGGTAACGGCATAGTCCGCGTATCCGCCGTACTGGCTCGACACCGAGACACGTTTGCCAATTATATTCGCGTCAACACCCGCGCCGACTTTGTCGATGCGTCCGCAATAGGAATACCCCAAGGTGAACGGCAGCGGCGGCACGCCCCACTTCATCGCGCCCGAGCGCGCATGAATATCGAGCGGATGAATGGCGGCATAGGCGACCTTGATGCGCGCCTGCCCCTCGCCGGGCTCGGGTGTTGGAATATCCGTCACCGACAGAACGTCGGGCGGACCGTTTTTCGCAAGCACGACTGCGCGCATAATAACCTCCTAACGAAGAAACCCACCCTCACCCGCTCGCTCTGCTCGCACCCTCTCCCGCTTGCGGGAGAGGGTTGGGGTAAGGGCGCGTTGGTTGCTAAGTTAAATTTCCCCGCCGATCGTGAACAGCGTACGACCCATGGTGCGGCGATTTTCGAAATCGTCGTGGGCCTTGGCGATGTCTTCGAGTTTCAGTGGCGGATTGAGCGGGAACTTCCATTTTCCGCTGAGGAGTTTCTCGTGAATCTCCTTGAACTCGGCACCCTTGGTCTTGGCCATGGCATGATAGACGACCAGCCCGCGCACGCCGTGCGAGCCCGCGATCAAGCCCGAAATGTTCACGTCGGGCGCCTGGCCGGCCATGGCGCCGATGTAGATCACCTGACCCAGCGGTGCGAGGCATTGCAGATTTTTCGGCGCGCCGGGACCGGCGTTACCGTCGATGACGATATCCGCCCCTTTCCCGCCGGTCAGCTCCTTGACCTTCTTGGGCCAGTCGGGGTCGTCCTGTTCGTTGAGCACGTGATCGCAGCCGAACGACTTGGCGTAGTCCGCCTTGGCCGGCGAGCCCACAAGGCCGATGACTGTGCCGCCCGCATCCTTGGCGATTTGCGTTGTCATCACCCCGACGGCGCCGGCGGCCGAGTGCACCACAACGACATCGCCCGTGTTCATGCGCGCTTGGGTGTGAAGCATGTGCCACGCCGTCAGCGTCGAAGTGAAATAGACAGTGCCCAGCTGCCAATCCATGCCATCGGGGATATGCACCAGCGTTTTGGCCGGCGCCACGGCGTACTCGCCGCAACCGCCCCACGATCCCGCGCTGGCGACGCGCTTGCCCATCATCGCGGCGTCGATACCGGGACCGAGCTTGTCGACGCGGCCGGAGTATTCGTAGCCCGAGACGAACGGCATTTGCGGCACGCCCCATTTGATACGTCCACCGCGGCTATGCGTGTCGAGCGGATTGAGCGCGCAGTACGCGACCTTGATACGGACCTGGCCTTCACCCGGCTCGGGCACCGGCACGTCCGAAATCTTCAACGTCTCGGGACCGCCAATTTTCTCGATCACCACCGCGCGCATACTTTTCCCCTTTGTCCAATTTGCCGCTTTTCGGCCCAATCATTGCCCCCAAACGGGGGTTCAGATGGCACCCTATACCAATGCAGACTTCGCAACGGCACCCAAAATCGTTATTCATCCAGGCATGAAACCCGCGACCGGCGAAACTCAAGCCTCCGACTCCGTGCCGGCCGAATGGCGCGCGAAAGTGGAAGGCACGCTCATCAACCCGGCGTCGTTGCTGGCGACCGACTATCTCAATCACTTCAACGAAGTGGTGATGCTGCTCGGCATGGTGCCGGACATGCCCGAAATGCTGGAGGACGCGAAGGGCTGGAAGCTCAAGTCCTATCCGGAGCATTTCCGCGCGTCGGGGCTGTCATACGGCGAACTGGCCGCCGAGGCCTATGAGCACATTCCCGCCGCGACCAAGAGCGCGTTCGAACTGACGGTCGATCAACTGGCGATGGTCATCGAGGTGACGGTCTCGCGGTTGACCACCGCCATCGAGAAAGGCGACGCCGACGTCATCCGCGCGACCGCGCAGAACGGAACCGACGTCATGCACATCCTGACCGACCGGATCGGCGCGGTGATTGCCGGCGCCAACGAAACGCTGCATCAATCCGAAATCGACGCGATGATGGCCGCCGTGCCAAGCGGCGACATCACGTCGTCTGGCGGCGCATCTCAAGCCGACATCGACGCCCTGTTCGATTAAATCGGTAAATTCGCGATAGTTTTCCCTCCCCCTTTGCGAGGAGGGTGGCGATGCGCAGCATCGTCGGGTGGGGGAGCAGCTAGACTACCACCCCACCCTACTCGCTTCGCTCGCGTCCCTCGCCGTCAAGGGGAGGGAGGACTCCTGAGAATAATATCTTACAGCTTCAGCGCGCCGGGGTTCATGGTGCGCGACGGGTCCACCAGCGCTTTCACTTTTTCCAGCAACCCGCGCGCCTTGGGGTCGAGCGCCTGGTCGTAGAGATAAAATTTGCCGAGCTGCATCGACACCGCGCCGTTCTCGACGAACAACTGCGCCAACTCCTCGCGCATCTGATGGACCACCGCGCGCGTCTCTTCGTGCGCGGCGAGTTCAGGCAGGCGCTCGAGATGCTCCTTGCGGATCACCTTGTTGTACATGGGCAAGCGCGCATCGGGCCAAAAGAACACCGGCTCGATCAGGAAACCGTAGCTGCCCACGGTGCACAGCAGGAACCCGTTGCGGATGTTGTGTTTGGTGCGCAGCGCCTCGTAACGCTTATAGAGCGCCTGCACCTGAGCGACGATGTGCGTGGCCTTGCTGTGCGGCACGATGCAATGCACCGGCACCCAACGCTCGCCCTTGGGCCCGAGAATGCTGTCCACGGGAATAAACGGATCGGCATGGACGATGCGGGTGATCGACGCCGGGATCGGCGCGCCGCCCAGGTCCTTGCAGATTTGCCGCGCGCGCCGCGCCAATTCCTTGACGCCGGCTGCCGTCTTGTCCTCGACCGCCACATGCAAGCCGTAAGGCACTTTCTTTAAGTATCCGCGTCCGGCCAGCGCGACCTTGAGGCCGTCGATGACGCCGCCCTGCTCGATCACCTTCATCAGCGTGGCGAAGTCCTCACGCAATGAACGTTTCGCCTCCACGGCGCGCGCGCTCTGCTGACCGGCGTCGAAGCCCATGGCCTCGGTCGCGAGGCCCTCGCGCGACAGGGACGACATCGCCGTCGCCATGGCGTCGGCGGTGGCGAAGGTGAAAGCGATGTGCTGGCGATGCTCGGTGCGGCGCATCAGGCGCAGCGTCACCACGGCCTTGATGCCCATGGCGCCGGCGTCAGCCAGGAACATGCCCATCAGATCGGGGCCGTAGTGCTTCATGAACGGCTTGCCGCGCGCGATGGCGTGGCCGCCGAGCGGCAGCACGGTGCCTTCGGCCGTCACCACCGTCAGGCCGACCACCTGCTCGACCGCCGAGCCGTAAAAGCCCGAGCCGAAGAAGATCGAGTTCTGGCTGAGCGCGCCGCCGACCACGGCATTGATGCCCGACAGCGGACCCCAGTACGGCGTGCGGAGGTTTTTCTCTTTCAACGCGGCATTCAGCACCGCCCAGGTGCAACCGCATTCCACGGTCACGTACATGTCGGTCTCGTTGATCTCGAGAATCTTGTTCATGCGCCGCGTATCGACCGTGACCGAGTCCGCGCGGGTATGCAGATAGCCGTCGGTGTAGCTCATGCCGCCGCCGCGCGGCACCAGCGCCACGTTGGCGCGCGAACACGCTTCGGCCACGTGGCTGAGTTCTTCGGTTGAGCCCGGCGCCACGGCGGCCAAGGGCGTCTCCAAACTGCGGTAGGTGTCCTCGGCGAAGAAGGCGCGGTCGTCGTCGGACGCCGCCACATGATCGGCCCCGGCCACTTGGCGCAGACGGTCGATCAGCGCCTGATGCGGGCCCAATGGCTGGGCCGGTTTCGGCGCGCCAGCAGGCGCAGCGCGGGTGATGGTGACGGGGGATGTGTCATCAGGCATGGGAGGTGATCCAATTCGGGTGCGGAATTAAGATGCAAATTAGCGCAGCCCCGGAATGAATCAAACGCCGATAAGGCGTTGATTTACCCCATCATCCCCACCAACCATGTCGCAAGCCCCGGCCACAGCACCAGCAGGCCGATGACGATCAGGTTGCAGATCAGGTAGGGCACGGCGGCACGGACCACGTCGGTCAGCGTGGTGCCGGCGGGCATCACGCCCAGCATCATGAACAGGAGCAGACCAAATGGAGGGGTCAGCAGGCTCATCTCCATGGCGATCAGCACGACGACGCCGAACCACACCGGGTCGAAGCCCAGCGCCTTCATCAGCGGGAAGAAGAACGGAATGGTGATGAGCAGGATGGAGATTTGGTCGAGGAACATGCCGAGCGTGATGAGGACCACCACCACCAGCGCGAATTTCATCAGCGCGCCTGCGTCCCACGCCACGGCGGCCTGCACCACTTCGCCCGACGCGCCCGAGAAGGCGAGGAGCTGCGAAAACGCCGCCGAGGCGAAGATGATGACGAACACCATGCCCGTGACGCTGACGGTGCTTTCGAGCGCGGCCTTCAGCGCACGCCAAGTTAATGTTCGGTAGACGGCGGCCAGCAGCGCGACGGCGGCCGCACCCAGGGCGGCGCTTTCGCTGGGGGTCGCCAGGCCCAGAATGATCAGCCCCACCACCACGAACACGATGAAGCCCATGGGCACGATGTTGCGCGCGACGGTTTTGAGGCGCGTGGGCCAGTCGGGAAGCGTCATGTCATAGACCGGCGCGGCGCCGGGGTTGCGGGCGACGTACAGCGCCACCGCGCCCACATACAGCACCGCCAGTACCAAACCAGGACCAATACCGGCGATGAGAAGTTTTCCGATATCGACGCGGGCGAGCGAACCCAGCAGCACGGCCAGCGAGGACGGCGGGATGATGATGGCAAGCCCGCCGACGCCCATGATCGGCCCCATGACGAGATGCGGCGCGTAGCCGCGCTTGCGCATCTCCGGCGCCAGCAGGCTGCCGAGCATAGCGGTGTTGGCAAGGCTGGAGCCCGATAGCGTGGCGAAGGCGGTGCCGCCGGCCAGCGTGAGATAACTGAGACGCCCGGGGATGCGGCCGAACAACAGGTCCAGCGCGTCGAACACGCGCGTCGCCATGCCGGTGTGGAACAACAGCGCGCCCATCAGGATGAACATCGGG
>JAGREB010000479.1 GCA_020446775.1 Paracoccaceae bacterium | reverse complement strand
AAGACCGGTGCAATCGACCACTCTGCCACCCTTCCACCGGCGCCTTATAGCATTGCATCGGGGCAACGCCATACGCCTTGTCGGAAATTTCCGGCCGGCGCGGGGCTAGTTGACAAGCGATCTCCCGGGCGCACCCCCGCGCGGAAGTACGGTTGCGGACAATTCGTCGATTTTGGCGGAAATGACGGTGGCGCTAACCGGCTTGCGGAAAAATGCGGCAGCGCCAGCTTCAAGCGCTTTTTGTTCCGTGGTGATTTCGCCGAACCCGGAATAAAGGATGATCGGAATATCGGAACGTGCCTGTTTCATTTCGGCGATCAACGCCAAGCCGTTCACTTTCGGCATTACCTGATCGGTCAATACAACCTGCCATATCTCCGGGTTGGCCCGAAACAGGCTTAACGCTTCTTCCGGATCGTAAACCGGGAGCGTTTCGAATCCCTGTAGAGCCAAAGATTCGGACATCGCATCGGCAAGATCGATTTCATCGTCGACAATCATGACGCGGCCCCGGGCCGTCGCGTCGTCGGCTTGCGTATTTTCGTGAGTAGGCGCGTTCACGGACAAATCGGCGTCCGAAATGGGCAGCAAGACTTGAAATGTCGAGCCGCTTCCCGGGCTTGTGGTCAGCGCGATTGTACCGCCCATGGCGGCAACCGCGCTGGCGCTGACGGCAAGCCCCAAACCCGTGCCACGGCCTTTAGGTTTGGTTGTAAAGAATGGTTCGAAAACGCGGTCGACGATTTCCGTGGGCATGCCTGGACCGTCATCGGTAACCGACAAAATCAAATAGGCGCGGCCTGCTTCAACGTTGCCGACCACGAACTGGTGAGCACCGTTTGCGGATTTTTTCCCCGCTATCGATTTGACTTGGCGAAACCCACTGCCGAACTTGGATGCCGCGCGCGCATCGAAGGTTTCCGTTCGCGCACTCACACCGATGTGCCCCGGTTGGGAATCGCCAATGGCGTCGATCGCGTTGATGCAGAGGTTGAGGATCAACTGAACGATTTGGGCCGGGTTCGCCTCGATCACCGGCGATTTCAATGGGATGTCGGTGGTGAAATCGATATTTCCGGGCAATGTCGCCCGGACGAGTTCAAAAACATCTTCCAAGTGATCGGAGACACGGATCGCCGTGCGCTCCGCGGATCCTGCCGCCGAAAAGGCCATGACTTGTTTTACAAGTGAGGTCGCGCGTTCGCAGGACGTGACGATCCGCTCGGCGTACGACTGGTTGTGATCACCCTCAAGCTTGATGCTCAAAAGCTGTGCAAACGACTGAATCGCGCTGATGATGTTATTGAAATCATGCGCGATCCCACCGGCGAGGCTGCCCAGGGCCTCGGTCTTTTTGGCTTGCGCCAGCTTGTCGCGAAGATCCCGCTCGCGCTGCTCTTGCTTTTCTTCATCCGTTACGTCCGACCACATGTAGATCGTGCCACCGGTGTCCGTCCGCCATACCGCAAATCGTAAGATACCAAGGTCACCGTTTCCGGAGCGCCGCGTAAACGTCTCGGATCCCGCCCAATGGCCTTCGGTACTAACGGCATGCCTTATTCGTGCCGGAAGGCCCGAATCGATGCCTTCGTACCCGCGAATGACCGTCTTGAAATCCGAGCCGACAATGCCCGCCGGACTTGCCACCAAGAGATCGTCACGCGCCGCCACGTTCGCATATGAAATACGTTCGTCGGCATCCTCGATTAGAATTCGTTCCCGCGCAGCGTC
>JAGREB010000478.1 GCA_020446775.1 Paracoccaceae bacterium | reverse complement strand
ATGCACGAAGGCAAGTCGATCCGCAGCGTTGTGGTGTATTGATTGCCGGCTACATCAACCCGGCTGCTTTCGGCAGCCAGAGGATCAGCGTCGGTATAAGCGTCAGGATGAGAAGCCTGACGATGTCGGCAATCACGAACGGCATCACCCCGCGATAGACCGCGCCCAGGCTGACGTCCTTCGCCATGCCCTGCATGACGAACACATTGATTCCGAACGGCGGCGTGATCATGCCGAGTTCGATGACGATGACGTTGATGACACCCCACCAGATTGGGTCGTAGCCCATGGACGTGACCAGCGGAAATACGAACGGCAGCGTCACGACCATGGCCGCAACGGTGTCAAAGATGCTGCCCAGCACGACGTAAGCCGCGAGCAGCAACAAAATCACGACAATATCCGGTAAGCCACTCGATGAAATCGCACCGATCAGCAAGTCGGGCAATTGCGACAGCGTCATGCAGTAAGTAAATACGTTTGCCCCGATGATGATCAGGTAAATCAATGCGGTCGAACTCGCCGTTTCGGCCAAATTAGCGAAAAACGTGGCACGGTTCAGACGGCCACGGAAAAAGGCGAAAGCCACGGCGACCGCCGCACCGACCGCCGCCGCCTCGTTGACCGTGAAAAAACCCGAATAGATGCCGCCCGAGACGACCAGCACCAGGACAGCGACGCCCCAACTGTTAAGCAAGGCTTTGCGCCGTTCCACGTGCGACGCGCGCTCGCCCGCGGGGGCACTGTCGGGATTGCGCCAAACGTAGACTATGATCGCGACGATATAACCGACGGTCGCCAGGACGGCGGGTATGACCGCCGCGACGAACAACGCAGTGATGAACTGCTCGGTCAGGATCGCGTACAGAACCAAGATCACGGAGGGCGGCACGATGATTCCCAAAGTCGCGCCCGAAGCAATGCTGCCCGATGACACGGACTTGGCGTAACCGCGTTTTTCCATTTCGGGCATGGCAATACGCGCCATGGTGCCGACGGTCGCCACCGAAGAGCCGCAGACAGCGCCAAAACCGGCGCACCCGGCGATGGTCGCGATGGCGAGTCCGCCGCGGCGGTGGCCGACGAACGCCTGGGCCAACCTGTAAAGGTCGGACGACAAGCCGGCCGTCGCCGCAAAATTGCCCATCAGCAGGAACATGGCGATAACGGCGAGTTCCTCGCTCGCCAAGGCCTGTGCGGGTTCGATACCGAAGACGGCAATCGCCGGCTGCCAGCCGATAATCAGTCCGGTGCCGATGAAGCCGCACAAGGCCATTGCTGCACCGATCGGCACATGAAGGGCGATCAGCCCAAACATGCCGATCAGAACGAGAACGCCGATGACAGGTGCTTCCATGTGGCCGCCCTACTCCGGATAGTCTTCGTGGATCGGCCTCGGCGATCCACGCCGCGCGGCGGTAACGCTTTGCACCAAGACCCACGCCTGTACGGCGACACAGGTCGCGAAAAGTGCCGTCACCAGCCACCACACCGGTCCGGTCGGCCATTCCAGTGTCGATGTGGTGCGGCCGTCGGCCGAGAACAGGGAGGCGCGGATGCCGAATTGCCACGCACACAGGCCGAACAGAATCAACATCGCCGTTGCCCCGACGACTTCGAGCCAGGCGTGCCACCGTGCGCCAAGCAGCTTACCGAGCAGCCGAACGGTCACGGCGTTGCCCTTTTTCAGTCCCGCCGGAAAACAGCTGGCGACGACAATGGCATAGGCAACTTCGTTGAGATCCTTGAAGCCGGGAACGCGCGGTAGGCTGAGATATCTGAGCGTCACGTCAGCCATGGTCAGAAAGGCGATCGCGACCAATCCCGTGAATCCGATGATCGCGACCGTCTCGACGGCACGGTCGAGAATGCGGTCGGCGGGCGACGGCGCTTGGGACTCCGTTTCGGTCACGTCTTGCGCTCCCGGGTACGAAGCCGACTGAGAATTTCGCGAGTGGCGGCGTAGGTTTCCTCGCCGCGCGGCGTCCGCTCCATCCAGCGTCC
>JAGREB010000477.1 GCA_020446775.1 Paracoccaceae bacterium | reverse complement strand
TCGAGAAATCGCCGGCCGGAACCGCGGTTTTCGACAAGGCGCGCGAACTGTACGCAGGGCCTATGCGCGAGAAATTGACCTATCAATACAAGCACGCGGGCGAATATGCCGATGAGCCGATTTTCGCCGCCGCATTGGGACTACTTGGGATACCCCCGCACGAATCTCCGCCGATGCATCGCCTTCAGGTCACAACGCCCAACATCGTCGACGGGGCGATCGATTTGGATCTGGGGGAATTGCAGGCCGTCAAACAGCCGGCCGGCGGGCCGCCTCAGGTCTGGTCCGGCGCAATCTGCCATTTTTGCGGCCTCGCCCCGATGGAGACTTATTTCGAACTGGCCGATTCACTGCGGACGCGCGCCGGACTTCCCACCATGAACCGGGCACTGTTCAATCCCATTGTATTGACCGCCAGCCACCATCGCGAGACAGTTGGGCACTGATCGCAACCCAACAGCGCGACGTTCACTTGATCAATGAAGATCGCCACCAGCCTCGTTCCCGGCCGCGACGACGACATCCAGACGGCCGCCGTGAAATCATGGCACGGGCTGGGCGCCGAGATACTTTCCGTCAATGTCGCCGACGAAATCGCTGCGCTTGAGCAGCGCTACCCGGCCGTAACCTTCGTCGAAACCAAAACGTCGGCGATGAAGATCGCGCGTAAACCCGTGCCTTTTATCCACGACATTATTCGCATTTTGGCGGACCGCGCCGCCGAGGACGAAGTCATCGGTTTGCTCAATTCGGATATCATCCTGCGCTCGGGAGCCGATTTAGAATCAACGCTTGCCGCGCACATGCAATCGGGCGCGATATTGTTACCGCGCGTCGACGTGCCGGACTTGGCGGCGGCGCAAGATTACCATCCCACGGGCGACGAAGCCTTTTCCGTCGGTTATGACGGCGTGTTCCTGTCGCGCGAACTGGCACGCAATCTCCCCGACAGCATTTTTTGCATTGGCATGCCGTTTTGGGATTACTGGCTTCCGCTCCTGACGCTCTTGCAGGGACGGTCACTTATGTCCATCGGCTCGCCGGTCGCCCTCCATGTCACGCATGAGACGCGGTGGGACGACACGGTGTATTTGTTCTTCCACGCCTTGATTACGGATATGATCGCGGGATGCCGGGCCGCGCCGAACACGCCGGGCAACGCGGCGTCCGAGATCATGATCGATACATTTGCCCATGTTTATCGCGACCTATTTGCGCAGGGCACCGGAGCGGGCCAAAACGAGGTCGATCCGGTCCGCGCACAAGCCTTGGCGGACGTGTATGACCGGGTGCAAGAAGTCGTCGTGCACCACATCAAAGCGCGCGCGGCCCCTCTTCTCATTCCCGCCGCGTAGCATGGAACGGCGAAGCGCGGCGCGAACATGAGCGCACCCGGTCAAGATCTCCTGACAAAGGCGAAGACTTTGCTGGCGGCCGGCGCGCCGGACCAGGCGGCCGAAATCCTTTCGATCATTGTTGAACGCGATCCGCGCGATGCCGAGGCCTTACACCTCTTGGGCATCATTTCGTATCAGTACGGCCGTATCGACGATGCCGTTCAGTTGTTTCAATCCGCCTTGACGGCCGATCCGCACTTCATCGATGCCATGGCCAATCTGGCGACGGCCTTGTTGACGGCCAATCGCGTGGAAGAAGCGGAAAAAGTACAGCGGCAAGCGATCGCCGCTATGCCAGGCAGCGCATCCCTTCATTTTAATCTCGCCAACATTCTTGTCGCGCAAGGCCGCCTGCCAGAAGCCGTCGATGAATTCCGTACCGCCGTTTCGGCCAAACCCGACTTCGCCGAAGCGTGGAGCAATCTTGGAACGGCGTTGCGCGACCTCAACGATATCGACGGCGCGTTGGCGGCATTCGAAGCCGCATGCGCGCACCGGCCCGATTACGTCGAAGCCCGGTACAATCTTGCCAATGCTTTGCGGGATTCCGGGCGTCTCAGCGACGCGGAGCAGGCGATCCGCAAAGTCATCGCCTTACGTCCCGATCACGCCAAGGCGTTTAACGCACTCGGCAACATGCTGAGCGACATGGCAAAACCGATCGAGGCCAACGCGGCATTTACCCAGGCGGTGCGGCTCGATCCGAACTGGATGCCGGCAGCCAGCAACTTGCTCAGCAGCATGCAATATCTCCCGGGCATCGATCGCCAATCGCTTGCCGATGCCCACGGCGCGTGGGCGGCGAGATTCGCGCCGATGCCTTCAGCCGCGCGCGATACAACGGACAAATTCACCCGCGATCCCGCGAAACGGCTGAAAATCGGATTCGTCTCACCCGATTTCGGCAACCATCCGGTGGGATATTTTACGGACGCGCTCTTCGCCAATCTCGACCACGACAAGATCGCGCCCGTGATTTTCAGCACGCGGCCGAAATCGTTGGACGACGAACTTTCGCGCCGAATTTCTCAAACCACCGATTGGCGGGCGGTCGACGGTCTGACCGACGAAGCCCTCTTTGAAGCGATCAAACAGGCCCACATCGACATTCTTTTCGATATGAGCGGCCATACGGCGGGCCACCGATTGAAGGTTATGGCCCACAAGCCGGCGCCCGTCCAAGTCAGCTGGATTGGATATGTCGGTACGACCGGGATATCGGCGGTGGACTACGTACTTGCCGACCGCATCCATGCGCCGGAAGAGGAATCCTTTGGTGGACCGGAAAAGATTCTTCGCATGCCGCACGGCTATGTCTGCTACGCGCCGCCTCAATATGCGGCGGACGTCGGACCGCCGCCAAACGAACGCAAAGGTTCGATCACCTTCGGATGTTTGAATAATCCCGCAAAACTCAATGATGCGGTGCTCGCTTCGTTTGCCCGGATCGCGGCGCGCGTTCCCGGCAGCTCGCTCCTTCTTCGCTTCAAAGGATTGGAAGACGCCGGCGTGCAAAGCGACCTCCGCTCGCGGCTTGCCGAAATGGGGCTCGATTCGTCG
This sequence comes from Paracoccaceae bacterium, assembly GCA_020446775.1. Taxonomy (GTDB): domain Bacteria; phylum Pseudomonadota; class Alphaproteobacteria; order Rhodospirillales; family Rhodospirillaceae; genus VGEM01. The sequence continues at coordinate 2,389 of JAGREB010000477.1, read as the reverse complement.
CGCGTTCTGATTTTAGGGCGCGGTTCGCACGGCGATTTTCTGACAACCTACAACGACGTCGATATCGCGCTCGATACGTTCCCTTACTCGGGCGGACTGACGACCTGCGAAGCGATGTGGATGGGCGTTCCCGTGGTCACGTTCCCGGGCGCGACGTTTGCCGGTCGTCACGCCAGCTCGCATTTACATGCCGCGGGTTGTTCTCAATTGGTCGCACCGACCCTCGCGGAATTCGAGAATTTGGCCGTCGCCCTGGCGTTGGATCGAAATATGATTCGAGTGCTCCGGCAATCGTTGCGCCAGACCATGAAACAGTCTCCACTCTGCGACGGTGCGTTGTTCGCCCGCGACTTCGAGCACGTGATGCGTCAAACGTGGCACGCGTGGTGCGAAACGCCGATCACGTAAATTCCGCGACAACGTCGAGCAATCGGCCCACTTGATTGGGCCAGCTCCAGTCTTTCATGAACGCGGCCGCATGATCGCCGCGCGCAGCGCGGTCCCGCGAGTCTGTGTAGGCTCGCTCCAAAGTTTGAACGATTTCATCGATCGAAGATTCACCCCAGCCCTCCAAGTCGGGCCGCCCCGCGACTTGACCGATCGGAATTTGCAGGTTGAGCGCGTAACAATTGTCGTCTTGGATCAAATCGAGATGACCGGTGTTCCGCGACAGCGCAACCGGCAGTCCGACGGCCATGCACTCCATGGCGACGAGATTCGTCCCCCCTTCGCATCGGCTCGGCAGGACGGCGATGTCGACTTCGTTCAAAATGGCGGGTGTTTCGAGGTTGCTGAGACCGCCGAGATCGACGAACGCATCGGCCGGCACGCCGTTCGCGATCAACCATCCGGAAACGTCAAGGCGCCCCGACGGATCGACGCCCGGCGCCGAAACAACGTGCGCCGACGCACCCAGGCTTAGCGCCGCCGCCGGCCAAGGGTTGTGCCAGGCCGTCACCAGCACTGAGTCCGGATAACGCGAGTGGAATTTCTTGAAGGCCGCGACAACCAGATCCTGGCCTTTGCGGTATTCGAGTTTGCCCCCGGAAAACACGGCGAACCGCCCGGCGAACTTACCGGTTCGGGGGGCGCGCGTGAATACGTCAAGATCGACACCCTGCGGACAAAACCGTACGTGGCCAACGCCCTGCGACTTCGCCACCTCGGCGTTCCAAGACGACCCGGCGATGATCGCGGCGAAACGTTTTGTCTTTTCGATGTTTGTTGGGGGAATGGTTGCCGATTCGAAGAAGACCACACCGAATTCCGGCTTGCCGCGAAGCGGCGCGAGAATATCGGGCAGGTCGAGCTTGTCGCCCAGGGCGTGCAGCAATGGCCCATCGATCTGGGCCTTCCCGTTCCGAAATCGCGCGAGGTTGGCGGGTTGGCGCGCCAAGTGCGGGGTCAAAAGCGTCGCTTGTGCTTCCGTCAAATAAGGCTTGGGAACAGCGAAGAAAATCTCCGGGTCGATATTTCGCCGCGCCAATTCCACCGCCAGATTGACGCCGTAGGTACCCCACCCGCTGGGAACACCCACCTGCCAGCCGATGCCAATCCGTTGTGGCGCCATACCTCGTCCTCGGACCCCGCCTTGCCATTCCGCAATCTCGATCCTGGCACGCGGCCCTTAAAAGGTTATTTACCAATGATTCTTTATGTGTGGACTGGAAATCAGCAGCGGACCGGGTCAAGGTAACGGTCCGAGCGGAATTGCATGGGGCCCGCGTCACGCCGGGGGAAGGATCAGATCAATGTCCGATTTCATGATGAGCCAAGTCCAGGGGTTGCTGAATAAGGTCTCCGACGACATTGATCGCATGGGCAAGACCACTTCCTCGCAGCTTGATTCGGTTCTCGGTGCGATCGACGACCTTGCCGCAAACATCTTTGCGACCCAAGCGGTGCTCGCCATCCTGTTGAAGAAGCATCCCGTGTCCGCCGAGGAAGCCAAGGCCTGGATCAAAGAGCAGACCGGCGATCAGGGCGCGACGCCAAAAGCGAACGCCATCGTCGACTTGATCACGTCGCGCTAAATTCCCGGACCACGTATTCTCGTGGGACCGGTCGGCAATCCAAATCTCCGCCCGAAATCCCTAAAAAAGAGGTAGGTTCGGCCATGGCCGAGCCGATCCTGATGACGTGCTACCGCGCTGCCACGGAAATCGCGCGCCCATTTTTGCGGCCGTGGTTGGGTTGGCGCGCGCGACACGGAAAGGAAAATGCCGAGCGGCTCGCCGAACGTTTTGGACGGGCATCCGCGGCGCGCCCGGCCGGGCGGGTGATCTGGTGTCATGCGGCCAGCGTCGGCGAATCACTTTCGGTGCTTCCGCTGATCGATGCTCTCACTGATCGAGATTTCACCGTCGTCTTGACCACGGGAACGGTGACC
>JAGREB010000476.1 GCA_020446775.1 Paracoccaceae bacterium | reverse complement strand
GTTGGGCCGCCCTTATAATTACGCGTCACGCGGACCGAATTTCCCGGAAACTCGTATCTTTTGAGGTCGAGCCTAATCGCACTCTCGGGTGCCTTGGCAAGTTCTTCGGGTTTCGATGTGCGGAACCGCTTGCCATCGACATCCCACTCGGCGCTGCTCGTCGTCGGCGCATCTGCGGCATGAACGACAGTCGCCGCCGCGGCTTCATTGATCAGCGTTCCGCGCACCGTCCAGAGAACGACCGTCGCGTCGCCGGAACCGCGCAAGACGCCGCGAGGATAGCTGACGACATCGCCTTCATTGAGCACAACCGTCTTGCCGGCGACCTCAACTGAACCGGTCCCTTTCAACATATAAAGGCCGGTTTCGGAACTGATCGCGTGATACATGCCGCCGCTTGCCTGCTTGAAGTCGAGGACGCGGATCATGCCGGTGGGAAACGAATAGGACTTCTGCACGTATTTCGAAGCGCTCGCAGGCGCCTTGGCGACGGATTCCTCTCCCCATGAAATCTGGCTCATCGTACCGCGCGCGTTCGTGGCTTCCCATTCGGCGAGCAAAAGCGTCTCAGCCTTGTCCGCCGGGATATGAAATTCCATCGACGGTTCGTAGGGCCCCGCAACCCGGATTGCGTGAGCAGGAATTTCATCGGCCGCGTACGCCAGTCCGGCGATCAAAGAAATTCCGCAAATGATTCCAATGTGCCTCATCTTCGCCCCCTATGCGTTGCCGCAATTACTTGAACTTATAAGTCGGTGTTACCGTTTTGGTTAGATTGAGGCTTAAGGTCGTCGTCGGCACGATGCTGCGCATGGTCGAATGATGCAGGCAATCACCGTGCACGAAATTACCGTCACCCGGGCAGCGGCGGCGCATCTCGCCGTCTTGGATGGTGGTTTCGAGATGACCCGACATCACCCAGACAATGCCCATCTGGTTGGTCTTGTGCATTTCGTTCATGTTGTAGGGCTTGGCGCTGTTCTGGCTGAACCCCAGCCCCCAGCTCATCCCGTCCTGCTTGTTGCTCAAGGCGCTCAGCGAGCTCGTTTGAATCAAGGGCACTTCGTAGTACGTCCACGTCGAACGGCCGTTGGCATCGAGTTTGTAACCGGTGATTCTGTAGGCTGTGGACAATTTCAGATCATCGCTTGCCATGAGTCTCTCCTGTATTCGAATTCGTGCTGATTAGCATTGGGGACGTTGTTTCCTGATCTGGCCGCGCAGTTCGCCGATCTTGTATTTCTGGGTGTGCAGATTGACGTACATCCGGTCCTGCACCAGGTACGCCAGCAGCCCGTCATTGAGCGTGGTTTCGCCTTCGATTCCACTGCGCACGCCGTTCGGCGCCAGATCGATCAGGATGCCGCCTTCTCCGCCAGGGGTTTGCGGGCCATGGATATGCAAACCGATCGCTTCGGACGTGAGGTCGCGAAACGCGACCTTCCACGTCAACCGCAACGTATCGCGATCAAGCACAAAATCGACCCGGCCCGTTCCGGGACTTTCCGTCACGGCGCTTTCCTCATCGGCGGAAAGGTCGGCGAAAAACGCGATCGGCGGTCCGGCCGTGTCGTTTGGATCGGGCGAGAAATATCCGCACAAATCGCTCGCCGCATTCGCGGACGGCACTATTGCGAACACCGGCAGCGCGGCCGCGAGCAGCGCGCACGCAAGCGCGCGGCCCACCGCAAACTTCGGTAACAACTGACTTTCGACTGTCATGGCGCGCTTACTTGAAGCCGCCCGGCATCGTAATCATCAGATAGGTGCAGGGCTCCTGGCCGATGAACCGCGTCATGTGGCCCTGCCCGGCGATGTCCTGGGCCAGCATCATGTCGCCTCGCGCCAGCTGGACGGACTCGCCGTTGCTGACCGTCATGTGCATCTGGCCAGAGAATACCGCGAAAAACGTCGACGCGCCGGTCGGCGCAAAATCCACAAAGTGTCCCGGCAACGCATGACCGATACGCCAATATTCGACATCTTGTGTCGCCGCCTGGATACGCCGGAAATAGGTTGCGTCGCGGCCGCCAAAACCGCCGAGCGGTTCCATGTTCAAATCGACTTCGCCCAACAGCGAGTGTCCGTGTTCATCCGTCGTGATATGGGGCAACAACATGAGTCCCTCCCGCCGTGCCTGGTGAAATCGAAATGAAAGTTGCTCGTTCCGCGCTACCTTATCGCTAGTTCGCCGCGCCCGCCATGGTCGCCCCCGAACGCATGATGGTGTGCCACACGCGATCGGTACTTCGGATGCCGTTAAGGTCGCCCGGTTCCTTGTCCCGGACGTTGGTATAAAGCTCTTTTCCCTTGTGCGCCCATTGGCGCGTGCCGTCGGGTTTCTCGACAATCGACCATTGGCCGACCGGTTTATCGTCTAAACCGGCCAATACGGGAGCCCAGAGTTGCGGCGTTTCCATAGCCCGTGCTTGCGCGACGCCGTTAAAAGACGGCCGCGCTTCGCGATCGTGCGCGTAAAGCGTTTTCCCGTTGGCGTCGGCGAGCAGTTCACCGCCGTCGGACTTCTGAAACG